>JBMYXX010000077.1:0-10634 GCA_049608805.1 Flavobacteriales bacterium
ACAACCGAAGTAACTTTCGGCATTTGGGTGAGTCAGAACTAGAAAGCTGTACTGGGTTACCGAAAAGCTATGGTGTTTTTGGATTGATTGAAGACGGGAAAGGCTATTTCAGCAATACGCTTTCGCTGGTTGCTGAATTATCCGGCAATGAAGTTTCTGAAGTAAAGTCAAATCCATCGACTCAGATACTCGCTTACGCGAAGGCACTTTCTTCTCTCTCCGTTTCCGGATGGAACGGTCCTGAAATAGCTCAACGGTTGATTCATCTATCAGAACTACCACACGAAACAGAAGCTCAAACCTTCGCTTTAGAAATTCAACTTTATGAGGCTCTCTCTTTATTGAATAACCGCGAATTCATGTCTCAATTGGGTTACCCAACTCTCAGAATAGACTTAAACGAAATATTCGGGAGCAATCTCGGGCTACTTTCTTCCCAGAGAATTCTGATGGATGGCGAACACATATATAATGAGAGTGGCGAAACCTATCGCGCTGGAGGCAACATCGGGCCTTGTTTCGATTATGCCGCGGATGCTTTCGTGCAAACACCAACTTGCAATTATAGTTCGCGGAGCGGAACACCAATTAGCGCAGTTACTATACATACTATACAAGGAACGTATGCTGGCGCAATTAGCTGGGCACAGAATTGCAGTGCCAACGTTTCTTATCATTATGTAGTTAGCAGTTCTGGCCAGATTACTCAAATGCTATGCGAATCGGATAAAGGCTGGCATATGGGAACCGAAAACCCTTATACTATAGGAGTAGAACATGATGGTTATGTGAGCGACCCGAACAATTATACCGCACCTATGTACGCTACGACTGGAGATTTATGCCACGACATTTCGCAAAGCGGATATGGAATAAGCGGATTGAGAACTGCCTATTTCCCTTGGTCGGCATCAACCAATTATAATGCTACAAGCACTCCAGGCTCGTGCGTACATATTAAAGGACATCAACATTTTCCAAATCAATCGCACACAGACCCTGGTCAATACTGGGATTGGGACCATTTCTACAAACTGATAAACCCGAATACTCCAACCACAACTTTGACCACAGCATCAGGAGACTTTTACGATAGCGGCGGTCAAATAGGTGTATATAATAGTGATGAACGCTCGTTAATTCTAATTGCCCCGACAGGAGCAAGCTCCGTTTCCGTGACGTTTCAGTCGTTTGATTTAGAAGAGAATTGGGACTACTTATATATATATGATGGCACGGACGTGTTTTCGCCCTTGATTGGACACTACACTGGATCCGATAATCCTGGAACTGTCACCTCCAACAATGGACATTTATTGTTTGAATTTCGAAGTGATTGCGCTACGGCCGAAACGGGTTGGGAGGCTACTTGGAATTCTAATGGAGCAGACAACACATCTCCTACTGTTGAGGTTTACGCCAACAATTGGGAAACCGAAAACTTCTACGCGCTATACACCGAGAATGATGAACAAGGCGGAAGTGGCGTAAATGATGACGAACGATTTTCGTCAATTCTCGATTTTGATGGCACACGCTGGAGCGGAAATACAGACCACGGGTTTCTATATGATGATTTCAATCCCGGCTTAAACGACTGGGTTTCACAGACTGGAAGTTGGAGCATTTCGGGCGGAACGGCTACACAATTGGATGAAGCGAACGCGAATACGAATCTTCATATTCCTGTTAGCCAAACGCCATTCTTTAACTATTTGTATTCGTTTAGAATCAAAATTGATGGCTCAGGCGCAAACCGAAGAGCGGGTATGCATTTTATGAGTTCGGACGCCACACTTTCAAACCGTGGTGATGGCTATTTCGTTTATCTGCGTGCTGATAACGATAAGGTTCAGATATATAAGGTAACGAATGACGTTTGGGAACTGGAAACGGACGATGATTTCACGGTGAATCCGAATACGTGGTATGATGTGAAAGTGGTTTGTAATCACTTTAGTGGTGAGATTCGGGTTTATGTTGATGATGAAATGGTGAGTTCATGGATAGACCCATCACCCATTATAAATGGAAACAGCGTTTCGTTGCGAACTGGAAATTGCACCACAGAATATGACGATGTACGCGTATATAAAGGAAGGATTGCTGCTGAATATGTAAACGTTGGAACAATCAATGACCCTGTTCGCTATGAGAATCCGAATCCCAACACGCCTGCTTGTGAGATTAGAACTTACATTTTTGACAATGCTGAAAATTGCTCTGATGAAGATGTCATTCAAGTAAACATTGATTGGTCTGCCCCTGTTCTATCTGACGTAAATGACGGGCAAGGCGCAGACATTGACCAAACTAATGATGGCACACAGCTTTTCGCCAATTGGCAACCAGCCTCAGACCCAAACTCTAGTATTGACCATTATGAAGTTGCAATTGGTAATGCGGTAGGAGGAACAAACATCTACTCATTTACAAACGAAGGATTGAATACTTCCATTAATGTTCCTTATGCTTTGACGCCAAATGAGTGGTATTACACAACCGTGAAAGCTGTAAATGGCGCTGGACTGGAAGAATCCGACACCTCTGACGGACAGCAATACATTGACATTACAGTAGGAATTGAAGAGCTAAATGCTCTATCGGTTTACCCTAATCCAACTACCGGACTTATAAACCTTCCGCAGATTGAGGATTTAAAGTGGAAATTGTTTGATGCCACTGGCAGATTGGTTGCCAATGGAAGCGAATCGAGACAGATTGATTTGAAAGCATTGAGGCTGTCGGAACAAACCTATACCTTAAAACTACTTTCAGCGGATAGCCAAACGGTCATTAAACTGGTTTTTCTCAACCATTAATTGCTTGCCTTATATATAAGGTATGAAAACCGCTTTTCATCCAGCACTTCGTTTGCAATATGAAGTAGCTTAGAAGCTGTCAAACTCTCAATTTTTTCGCAGACTTCCTTCCAAGTTCTAACCTCATCAAAGGCTAAAATGCTTTTTCCAATTCCCAACATTTGGCTCAAGTTATTCTCTTGGCCAATGGCTACCTGCCCGAGTAATTGCTGTTTCGCCTTATGTAATTGCATTGTCCCAAGCCCTTTTTCGCGAAGCAAACGGAGTTCTTTATGCGTTAAATCGATGCATCGTTTCAAATGTTTCTCATCCATTCCCAAGTAAATGGAGAACAATCCAGTATCTGAATAGCTAGAATAGTTGGTCTCTACATTGTACGTGTAACCATGACGCTCGCGCAAACTCATGTGCAAACGAGCATTCATTCCTGGCCCACCAAGGAGGTTACTGAGCAAGAACATCCCAATTCTATCATCATGCCCAGAAGGATAAGCCAAGTTTCCCATCATCAAATGCGTTTGATAATTGGACTTATTCTGTTCACTTCTTTTCGGCTTGTAGCCAGAAAACATGCTTCTTGCGGGGCCTTTTACTAAACTACCAGACTCTGCCGAGAAATACCTTTCAATCGTCTTCTTCAGTTTCTTAATGCTGATTTTTCCTACTGAGGCAATCACCATTTGCTCCGGTCTATAACCGCGCTGAAAAAACTTGCGAACGGAATCTGCATTAAAGCAGTAAACGCTGTCAGGTGTTCCAAGAGTTCCTCTTCCCAGCGGGTCATTCGCAAAAACCAATTCATCAAATTCATCAAAAATCATCTCCGAAGGAGAATCCAAATAAGAATTGATTTCATCAACAATTACCGACTTTTCCTTTTCCAACTCCTTGGCTGGAAACGTAGAATGAAAAATGATATCGTTAAAAAGCTCGATAGCTCTTTCGTAATGGTTATTCAGAAACGTGGCATGTACAACCGTTTCTTCTTTAGAAGTATATGCGTTGAGTTCTCCACCAATATCTTCCATCCTACTCAAAACATGGTAGGCTTTCCTCTTTTTAGTTCCCTTAAAAATGGTGTGTTCTATGAAGTGCGCAAGACCATGTTCGTCTGCCAACTCATCTCTTGAACCCATATTCACGAAAAAGCCTAAATGTGCCACAGGCGAATTCACTTCTTTATGAATACACCGAATTCCATTCGGCAACGTCCACCTCTCAAACTTCTCTTCTTGCATCTGCGCTAAAAGTAGTTCTTGAGGAATGGAAATTTGCTCAATGCATATCGCTCAATGCTTGCCGTATTTGCGAGCGCCATGATACTACACACTAAAAACGGCAACGCTGGGACCTTATAACGTACAATTGCACCAACAACTGGGGTCACTAATCCTGTTAACACAATGATTATCAAGGCAAAAGAAGCGGAAACCCAAAAAATTGGATTGCGAAGAGCTTCTGCCTGAAATTTATAAACTGCTAAAACAAGCAGAGTTAGAATCATGAAATTCTCTAATCCTGATAATGCCATAAATGGCGAACGGACTTTCCATGGGAAAGGCCTGAAGGTTGCGTTGACCAAAGCCATCGGAACTGCTTCTAGTAAACTCCATGCGTTAGGTTCTAGAATCGGAATGTCGATGGTACTTCCCGTTTTGCCATAATCCAAAAGCACCTGGTAGCTTTCCTCAGATTCCAATAAAATTGCCGCGGCAGATTCTGACTTAGCATCTTTCCAATAAACAGCGTTTACAGCATCCAAAACTCTCAGCTCTTTTCGGTCTGATATAAACTCCAAATCATCATAATTTTCTGCCCCTATATATAAGGTGTCTTTTTCGGCCGATTTGACGTACGTTCCGCCCTCGGCTAATTGATAGAATTCATACTGCCTTTGAGCCATCCGCTTAAAAAGGCTTTTATCAGGTGCCAATTTATCCAACCCAATCAATGTCAAAAATCCAATCACAAAAACTCCAGCAAACCATAACGCTGGGTGGTATGAACTGAGCTTTCTAGCCAAAACCCAACCGATTAATCCCATAACGATTGCGGCCAAAGCATAGCTTTTTACTGTAAGCAAAAAGAACAGGCTAAGCAGAACGATTAGAAGACCTTTGGTCGAAAAGCCATCATTCGCCAACTGCATAACTCCAAAAAGGAAAAGGCCTAATCCGAATAGGAGAAGCGGCTCTTTCAGAACGCCTGAAGCCCAAAACATCATTCCTGGCATGAGGAAAACACCAGCAAAAAACCACCGCTCTTTGCTTGGAGCCATTTGCTTGAGAAAATGCAGAATACCCGTCAGCCCCATCAACCCTAGGAAATTGACAACCACACTATGGACATTATAATGACCAAGTGAGAACAATCGAACAAAGGCGTTAAACCTGATAATGGTGTGCGTGTCATTCGCCACGCTACTTCCGTAAGGACGATACCAATGATTCATTTGGTCATAATACTGTTCGAAATGAGGCGTGTTGTTTCCTATTCCAAAAAGCATTTTGAAGAAGTCGTCTGGCGCATGATGCAACGAAGAATACATGACCGTGGCGTCATCATAATACTTCCAGATATCCGCTGTTGACCTATCCGTATAGTAGTATGTGTATATAAGGTATAGAAGGAAGCCGCTGAGCACCTTTAAAACAAATGCACCCTGAAACCACCTGACTGGAATATTACCAATTCGGAAGAAATTCATCTTACTAATTAGGAACAGAAAAAAGGCCAAAAAGCCAAGCGTCAGAACCGTTCCTTCTACATGATACATAACGCCAAATGTAAGCTGTTTCTATGTTGATAACTCAGGAATAACCTACGGTTGTCGTTCGCTACTTTTGCGGCACGTTTTAACGTCAAAATCTCGAAATGAGCAATTCAACAACCGACCAATTGACTACCGTACAAACTGCCGAAGACTTAGGAGTTCTTCCTTCAGAATTTGAGAAGATTAAGGAAATCTTAGGTCGCACACCAAACTTTACCGAGCTGAGTATTTTCTCTGTAATGTGGAGTGAACACTGCAGTTACAAGAACTCAATTAACTGGTTAAAAACGCTTCCGCGTGAAGGCTCTAAAATGTTGGTAGAAGCTGGCGAAGAAAACGCTGGAATGGTTGATATTGGTGATGGTTTAGCGTGTGTTTTCAAGATTGAATCACACAATCACCCGTCTGCGTTGGAACCTTACCAAGGAGCGGCAACAGGAGTTGGAGGGATTAACCGAGACATTTTTACAATGGGCGCTCGTCCAATTGCACAATTGAATTCTCTTCGTTTTGGAAATCCAGATTTGGACAAGACTAAATGGTTGGTAAAAGGAGTGGTAAAAGGAATTGGCGATTACGGTAACTCGTTCGGAATTCCGACTGTTGGTGGTGAAGTATTCTTTGACGAATGCTACAACCAAAACCCATTGGTAAACGCCATGTCTGTAGGAACCCTTAAAGTTGACGATATGGTTTCAGCCACTTCATACGGAACAGGAAACCCTGTTTTCATTGTTGGCTCATCTACGGGAAAAGACGGAATTCATGGTGCCGCTTTCGCAAGTAAAGACATCACCGAAGAAAGCGCTGGTGATTTACCAGCGGTTCAGGTTGGAGACCCATTCCAAGAGAAATTGTTGCTAGAGGCTTCGTTAGAGGTTATTGAAACGGGAGCCGTTGTTGGAATGCAGGATATGGGCGCGGCTGGAATCACTTGTTCTACTTCAGAAATGAGCGAGAAAGGCGGTTTTGGAATGGATATCTGGTTAGATAAAGTTCCAACTCGTCAGGACAACATGCTTGACTGGGAAATCCTTTTAAGCGAGTCGCAAGAGCGAATGCTGATTGTGGTTGAAAAAGGGAAAGAAGACGCAGTATTAGCGGTGTTTGATAAGTGGGATTTAAACTGTGTTGAAATCGGAGTTGTTACAGAGCCAAACCTTGGAGAAAAAGGCGGAACACTTCGCTATTTCATGAATGGTGAGCTAAAAGCTCAAATTCCTGCTTGGGATTTGGTGCTTGGCGGTGGAGCTCCAGTTTACGAACGTGAATACAAAGAGCCTGCTTACTATGCGGAATTCCAGAAATTCAACATAGACCAAATTTCAGAGCCTGAGAGTTACAAAGAAGCCGCTTGGCATTTGATTTCTCATCTGAACATTGCTTCAAAAAACTGGGTGACGGAGCAATACGATAGCATGGTTGGAACGGTGAATATGAGTACAAACTCACCATCTGATGCGGCTGTTGTGAACATAAAAGACAGCGATAGAGCATTAACCATGACGGTTGATTGCAACTCTAGATACATTAACGCAGACCCTGAAAAAGGAACTCAAATTGCTGTTGCTGAAGCGGCAAGAAACCTTGTATGTACTGGCTCTGAACCTACTGCAGTAACCAACTGCCTCAACTTTGGAAATCCATATGTTCCAGAAGTATTCTGGCAATTTGTTGGTGCTATTAAAGGAATGGGAGCCGCTTGCAGAAAGTTTGACACACCCGTAACTGGCGGTAACGTGAGTTTCTACAATCAGTCTGTTTTTGGAGATAAAACAGAGCCTGTATTCCCAACTCCAACTATCGGAATGGTTGGCTTGCTAGCCGATAAAGCAAATCGAATGACCCTTGATTTCAAGCAAGCTGGCGACTTAATTTATCTAGTAGGAACGTCTCGTAATGACGTAAACTCTTCGGAGTATTTGTACAGCTATAGAGGTGTAAAAGGTTCTCCAGCTCCGTACATGGATTTAGATGAGGAACACACATTTCAAGCACAAATTCTTAGGCTAATTACCGACAAGACAGTACAATCTGTACATGATGTTTCAGATGGTGGATTGTTCGTGTCTGTACTCGAATCGGCCATGCCAAATGGTTTTGGTTTTGACATAGAAACAGATGCTGAAATTAGAAAAGACGCCTTCCTTTTTGGTGAAAGCCAAAGTCGTGCAATTGTTTCTGTTACTGCAGAAAATCAGGAACGTTTTGTAGAAATGATGTCCGCGTCAGAAACAGATTTTTCGCTTATTGGAAATGTAACCGAAACCAATCAAATGATTGTGGATGGTGAAGATTACGGTAAGATTAATGAGGCGGATAAAACCTACAATACCGTAATGGCTTCAAAGTTCAATTGAACGAGTAAGCCGTAAAAGCAATTCCTTCATTTTCTTAGGCGCAGAGCTGTTCTTCATAAAATAGAAGAAGCCGCCATCTGCAAGCATTTTAGGTACCGCTTCTCTATTATGAGTGAGGCTTTCTACTAATTCCTCGTGCCTACTGGCTGTAGATAAATCTGCTTTAGACGAAAGTAAAATACACGGCAACCCAGGCTTCGCAACGCGTAACGCTCTAATGAGCTCCATACCATTCATTGCGGTGGCAACTGTTCCATTCAAGTAATAATCAATCACAATAATCTGCGGCTCAAAACCCGCGTCTGCAAGCAAGTCTTCTGCTGTAGCGTACTTCTTTACACTTAACGTAGATTCTGGCTCTAATTCTGCCGAAAGCAGTTTAAGCCATGAGGCATCATCCTCAACAATTGCAATCCTAACCGACTTTGCCATTCTGCTATTTAAACTAACCTGAACGCTAATTCTTTCACCTTCTTTGGAGCCGCAATATTCTTCATCACATAAAAGAAAGCTCCTTTTTCGTACTCCTTGACTAAACCCGAACGGTTAAAATCGAGCATTCCCATGAGTGCATCGCTGCCACTAGATGCGCTTAAATCTGCCCTCGATGATAGAACAACACAGGGCAAATGCGGGGCTTTTTCGCGCATTCTCCTCATTAATTCTATCCCGTTGATGGCATCAGCCTTATCACTATTCAAGTAATAATCTACAATCAACAAGTCTGGAGCTTCAGGTTGCCCCAGTGCCTCTTCTCCTGTTTTGTACGTTTCAACCTCGTACTTAGAATCATCCTTAAACTGTTGTTTAAGCACCATTAAATACATTGGGTCGTCATCGACCAAGAATACCTTTTTTGCCATTGCCAACGTCACTTTACGTTCATCAGCTCCAATATTCATCGCCATTCCAAAAGCGAATCCTGTTCCTAGTTCAGGATGGTTTAACCAATTCTTAGAAGAAAGGTTTCAGATTCTCAGTTTAAAATTGAAGCATATTCTTAGACTATTTGGGGGCACTTGATTTCTATTGTTGAACGCTTATTTTTGGATGCTTGATAAAAATCAATCGGTCAACATGACCAAAAACTGAAAACATAAGAATAATGAGCCGCCCACTTCCTTTAGATATGATGTACCGTTGGGAACGAGAATCTCCCGATTTGGTTTACATGCGACAACCGATTAACGGCAAATGGCACGAATGGACTTGGAAAGAAACTGGCCAAGAAGTGCGAAAAATGGCGGCTTACTTGAAAGGTCTTGGCCACGAGCCGGGCACCAAGATTGCCATGATTTCTAAGAACTGTGCGCACTGGATTATTTCTGATTTGGCCATCCAAATGGCGGGTTACACTGGAGTTCCTTTGTACCCAAACTTGAATGAAGAAACCATCAAACAAATTTTGGAGCACAGCGAATCCAAAATGCTAATGGTTGGAAAATTAGATGATTGGGCATCTATGCGCCCTGGTGTTCCTGATAACGTAAAATGCATTGCGTTTCCGTTTTATTCAGAGCCAGGATACGAGGTTTGGGACGATCTTGTAAAAGATGTTGAGCCGATAAAAGACAATGTTCATCGCGAGCCAACCGATATGGCTACGATTATTTATACGTCTGGCACAACCGGAATGCCGAAAGGTGTAATGCACAAGTTCTACAACTTTGGTTGGGCTGCAGAAAAAGCAATGGACGAATTAAGACTGAAGCCGCACACGCAACGCTTCTTCTCTTACCTCCCACTCTGCCACATTGCAGAAAGATTGCTGGTAGAAATGGGAAGTATTTACACAGGTAGTCCTGTTTCCTTTGCTGAATCGCTGGATACTTTTGCTGCAAATTTGGCAGAGTCTAAGCCAACCGTATTCTTGGGTGTGCCAAGAATCTGGAGCAAATTTCAGCAAGGAATCCTTGGGAAAATGCCACAGAAGAAATTGGATTTATTCTTAAAAATTCCAATTCTGAACGGAATTGTGAAAAAGAAAATTCGAGAAGGGTTAGGCTTAAACGAAGCAGAAAATGTATTTACGGGTGCGGCTCCAACACCAGACTCTTTAATTCATTGGTTCTCCAAGCTTGGAATCAATATCCAAGAAGCTTACGCGATGACGGAGAACTGCTGCTATAGCCACGTTACACGTAACGATGCCATTAAAGTTGGATACGTTGGGCAACCACTACCAGATTGCGATGTGAAACTCAGCGACATCAAAGAAATTCTTGTAAAACACGAAGCTTTGATGGATGGCTACTACAAAGAGCCAGAATTGACTGCGGAGACAATGACTGATGGGTGGCTAAGAACTGGTGACGAAGGATACATTGACGACCAAGGATTCTTGAAAATTACCGGTCGTGTGAAGGACCTTTTCAAAACAACAAAAGGAAAGTATGTTGCTCCTTCTCCAATTGAGATGAGACTATCAGAAAACGCTGACCTTGACCAAGTTTGTATTGTTGGTGATGGCATTCCGCAGCCTATAGCTCTGATGGTAATTTCTGAGTCTGGCGCGTTAAAATCCAAAACGGAGCTTACAGACAGTATTCTAAAAACACTAGATCGGGTGAATCCTGAATTGGACCATCATGAGCAAGTGAAAAAAGCGATTGTGATTAAGGAAGCTTGGACGGTAGAGAATGAACTTCTTACTCCTACTATGAAGATTAAACGTAATCC
>JBMYXX010000078.1:0-10586 GCA_049608805.1 Flavobacteriales bacterium
CTCTAACTACTCTTTTCGCACTTTTTTGCACACTAGCATTTAGCCAGGTAGCCAATCCTGAATTTGATAAGGTTGCCAAGAAGTTTGAAAAGGGCAGTTACGAGTCTGCTTTAGAGTCAGCGGAATCACTGATTGATAATGACAAGCATAGGAAGAAGCCAGAGCCTTATCTCTGGGCTTCTATGTGTCATTATGCTATTCATAATTCTGACGATGAAAAACTGAAATCAAGGTTTAAGTCATCTCTAAAGGATGCGCTTAAATACGCTGGAAAGGCGGTGCAAAAGGACAAGAATGGAAGCATTGTTGAGGACAACGCAGAGTATTACACTACAATGAAAACTGAAGGTGTTGCTTATGCACAAGAGTATGAGACTGACGGCAATTACAGGAAAGCCTTGTACACGTATAAGCAAATCTTAAAGTTTGACCCGAACGACCCAAACATACTGTTTGTAAAAGGTGTAACTGACTTGAAACAGAATGCTGCCTTTGAGGCTCAAAAAGCCATTTCAAGAAGCTTTCCAATTCTAGAAAAGAACTACCGCAACTTAGATTACAATCCAGACCCGATTAGCTCTCCTTTGCTAAAACCAGCGCTTGTTTATTACATAGATAAGCTGATTGAAGATGCTTACACCGATTCGGCCAGAAACGTGGTCCTTTCGGCCAGAGTTATCTTTCCTTTAGATGAGGACATCAAGTCTAAACTAGCAGGGCTAGAGTAGTTATACTTTGAAGCCAATAAGGCAGATGTCATCAATCTGCTCATTATCACCTTTCCATTGCTGGTACAATGATTGTAAAGCCGCTTCTCTAAGCGGCTTTGGCTTTTCTAAGACTTTTACTAACCATCCAACCAAACGCTTTTTCATCAGCTTTCCGTTCTTGTCACCTCCAAACTGATCCTGTAAACCATCAGAATAAAGGAAGTAGCTTCTTGAGTTTTCAAGTGATGTCGTGGTGTTTATAAACGGACGGTCATTGGCTAGAAAATGTTCGCCAATACCTCTTCTGGTGGGCTCTAACTCGCTTAGCATATTGCCATCAATTATTGTGAGAGGCCTTCTCGCCCCAGAAAACACAATGCTTTGGTTTGTTTTGTCGATAAGGCACAAGCCTAAATCCATACCGTTATTGCCGTTACTAGAAGAACCATTCTTTCTGAAGGTTTCGCAAACCCTAAGGTCAAGGTATTCAAGAATTTCTGCTGGCGATTCTAACTTATGCTCTGCGATGGCATCATTCAAATAGTTGTGTCCCATCATAGACATGAGGGCTCCTGGTACTCCATGGCCTGTGCAGTCTGCAACGGCAAGCAACGCTCTGTTTTTGTCTAATTGATGAAACCAATAAAAGTCTCCGCTTACAATATCTCTTGGTTTGTTAAATACCATTAACTCATCGAAAAAGGAGTTTAACTCGGCTCTTGGAGGAAGGATGTTTTCTTGAATGGTAAGGGCGTATTTAATACTGCTTGTTACTTCATTGTTTTTATTCAGCAAATCTTTTTTGGCTTCTTCAAGTTGCAGTTTAGCAGACTCCTCAATGGCCAGTATTTTTCTCAAACTTGAATAGAGAAACACACCAACGATTCCAAATAGTAGCAGGGCCACACCCATGTTTTTTAGGGCATCCTCTCGGGCGTACATGATGAATTCGTTAAGCGGAAAATCAACCTGTAAAGCACCCACTTGTATTCCTTTGGAGTTATGAATTGGATGCAAAGCAGAAAGCCAAGAACCATGGTCGTCTTCAAACGGAGGAATAGAACCGCCATTGTAGTAAGCTGTGTAGAGCTCTTTGGGTGGTGTGGTGTAATGAAAACCGTATGGTTCCATTCCGTTGCTGGCAGCCCCAACAAAAAAGCAATCTTTTGCTGTGTCAAGGGTAAGCGTGTAGATGGGGGTGGATAACAGATTGTGTGTTTGCGCTTCTTCTAAAGTTGCGTTAAGCTGAGTTAAACGACTATCTGAGAAGGGAACAGAATCAAATTTATCGAAGGGATAATCTCTAAGAACACCTTCAAGAGAATCGCCATTAACACGCAACACCAAAGTTGACACAATGCCATCTAAGGTTGACAGCGCACCGTTTTGGGCCACTTTAAGGTGGTTGGTATAACCAGTATAAATGAAGTGCGCGGAGAGCATAATAAGCCCACCGTAAACCACCGCAAGAATCCGAAAACTGAAGTTTTTCAATTCCATGTAACACAATTTAACTTGCGTTGCACGGATTTGTTTGCCGCCCTCGCGACAGTACATGGCCTATTCGCCCAGCATACCTTTAATCATGTCGTTAGACTCGGTTGCTTTAATCTCATCCATAATACCGGCAATTCTGGTAACAACAGAACGAGCCTCATCAGAATCAACCAACTCTGCAGATTGTCTTAAACCCATAAGAACCTGAATAGACGAAAGTCTCATCCACCAAGCACCTTCATTAAGAGCAAGATTGTTTAGCATATCTAGACCTTTAAGTTGGGTAGAGGCTTCTTGCTTAAGAAGGTATTTTCCAAGAATTTGAACGAAAAGGTATTTGTTATTCGGGTCTGAGATTTTATCAATGGCGCTTTCGTAGAAAGGAAGTTGCTCGGCACCACCTTTTTGAGAATACAAGGTTGCAATTGACGAAATCAATGAACCGCTTGCATCGCCTTCAATAGATTTAGCCATTTCTAATGCCTTACTCTCGTTGAAAGAACCAATGCCTTTTAAAGCAGCACCAAGCACGGCATAAGACTGCTCATCCATAGCACCTTCAATAACGGCTTGTACGTTTTTGTCTGAGCTAAACTTATCGCTAAGTGAAGAAATTGCTGCAGCACGAACGATAGATTTTTCGTCTTTCTGCGCCATCCAGATAAGCTTGTTTTTAAGTAAAGAAGTGTCTGAAACGCTTTTGCTGCTAAGGCTTTTTAATGCCGCTCTTCTGGTTCCCCAATACTTGTCTTCCATTGTTGCTAGAATAGCATCGGCAGTTGCAGGGTTGCTGCTAGATTTAAGCGCTTTCAATGCTTCGGTTTTATCTAGGTGTAAAGGCGCATTTTTAAGCTTGAAAAGGTTCTCTTCATCCGAAAGCTCTTCAGATTTAGTTCCGAGAAGCATTTTTTCTGCATCAACATTTACCAAAGAAGGTTTTCCTAATACATCAAACTCAAACGTTTGTTCTTTATCTGTAAGGTCAATTCGTGTCCTGTTTACAGCGCCACCGAAGTAGATATCTACATCCATAGGAATACGGTAAAGTGGGAACTCATCTAAATCTTGCGTTTGCTTAATGGTAACCGAATACTTTTTGGTTTCATCAGAATAAGCATGCTCAATTTCTAGGTTTGGATGTCCTTTAGAAAGAAACCATTGGTTAAAAAACCAGTTTAAATCCATACCGGTAATTTCTTCCATTGCCAAACGCAATTGGTGTATTTCTACCGATTTAAATTCGTTGTCTTTAAGGTAAAGTGTAAGTCCTTTGAAGAAGGCATCATCACCAATTGTCTTTCGCAACATGTGCAAAATTCTACCGCCTTTGTTGTACGAATGCGCATCAAACATGTCTTCTTTATTGGCATAGTAGAATCTGATCATATCTACATGACCCGTTTGCGCTACCGATGCAATGTATTGACGCATTTGCTCATACCCGTGCTTGTCTGCCTCATCTCTACCATGACGATGTTCCAACCACATGTACTCTCCGTAGGTGGCAAAAGACTCATTAAGTGGCAGGTTACTCCAGCTTTCGCAGGTTACTAAATCACCAAACCAATGGTGGAAAAGCTCATGAGCTATAATTTTCTCATTGTCTGAGTCAATAAGTTCCCTTTGCGTTCTGTGTAGGAAATCGCCATGAATTGTAGCTGTAGTGTTTTCCATTGCACCAGAAACGTAATCTCTAACCACAACCTGACTGTATTTTTCCCATGCATATGGGTAACCCAACACATCAGAATAGAAGCTTAGCATGGTTGGAGTTTCTCCAAAAATTGCCTTTGCATGTGGCTCGTAAGCAGGCTCTACGTAGTAATCTACATCAATGCCTTTCCACTTGTCCTTTACAACAGCAAACTCTCCGATAGCCATCATAGCTAAGTACGGAGCGTGAGGTTTAGATTGTTTCCAGTAGTCTGTTCTGGTTCCATCGCCATTTGGCTTAGAGCTTACAAGAAGACCGTTAGAAAGCGTTACATATCGGCTATCTACAGTAATCTTAATTTCTTGGGTCATGTTCTCGTTAGGAGAATCGATGGTTGGGAACCAGCAAGAGCTAGATTCCGTTTCGCCTTGTGTCCAAATTTGCTTTGGCTTGTCTTTTTCTTCGCCCAACGGGTTAATGAAGTAAAGTCCTTTTGCATCTGTAATTGCTGCGCTTCCTTCTGCTTCTAACTCTTCTGGCTTCGCGATGTAGTCTATCCAAACAACTAGTGTTTGAGACTGCTTGTATGTTTTTCCTAGGTCGATGTAGATTTTATCGCCATCATAGGTGTACTTAAGAGGGTCAATTTTCTCACCATTCTTAAGTCCAACGGAACGTAAGTCAAATCCTTTTGCATCTAGTACCAACTCGTTGGTAGCATAGAAGTATGGGTTTAGGGTTAGCTCGGCCTTTCCAATTAGTTGTTGCTTTTCCCAATCGAACTTAACATCAAGCGAAGTGTGCTGTAAGTCGAATGTTCTGGTGTTTGCTGCGCGGTATGGTCCTTTATCTTCTACCTCTTCTTCTTCAACCACAACCTCTTCTTGGGTTGCAACGGTTTCTGCAACAGCAGTGGTTTTCTTTTGAGACTGACAGGCACTAAGAGTAAATAGGGCAACTAATAATGCTGCTAAAACGGTATTGTTGGCGAGAATTCTCATTCTATTCTTTTCTTTGATTTTCTAACGGAGTGCAAAAATAACCTTCGGCTTTATAACTGGTTGATAATTAGTGAATTTTAAGACATGAGTAAGCAGATTAAGATTTCTGGTAAGGACTTTCTGATTGATTTTTCGGATGAGCAGAAGAGCAAGGGAACGTTAAATGGGAATGGATTTAGCTGGGATGTTTCAACTATTTCTGAGAACGTTTACCACGTTATAAAGGACAACCAATCTTATAATGTGGAGGTGCTTGAGGCTGAGCCAGGAACACATCGTATTAAAGTGAATGGCAACGTTTACGAAGCAGAAACCATTGACAAATTTGATGAGCTGCTTAAAAAACTAGGCATGGAAAAGGGCGGTGTTGGGAAGGTAAACGAACTAAAAGCTCCTATGCCAGGGTTGGTGCTGGAAGTTTCTGTTGAGGTTGGCGCAACCGTAGCCAAAGGCGACCGGTTATTGGTGCTTGAGGCAATGAAAATGGAAAACGTTATTAAGTCGCCAACTGATGCTACAATAGCTTCAATTGAGATTAATAAGAGCGAAACGGTGGAGAAGAATCAGGTGATGATTCGCTTCTCTTAGTCGTTTACCAACGAAATATCAAACTGAACAAGGTCGATGAAATCTTGAACGCGGTCGTCAATTTCATCTTGTGTAAGATCAATTAACCTTTCTGTTCCGAATTTCTCTACACAGAAAGAAGCCATGGCAGAACCAAAAATGATGGCTCTCTTCATGTTATCGAAAGAAATATCTTTTGTGCTTGCTAGGTAACCGATAAATCCGCCAGCAAAGCTATCTCCAGCACCAGTTGGGTCAAACACTTCCTCTAGTGGTAAAGCTGGCGCGAAAAAGACAGACTCTTTATTGAAAAGCAATGCTCCGTGCTCTCCTTTTTTGATGACCAAGTACTTGGGTCCCATCTCAAGGATAATTTGTGCCGCTTTTACCAAAGAATATTCTCCAGAAAGCTGACGAGCTTCTTCATCGTTAATAGTTAGAACATCAATCTTCTTAATCACTTCCTTCAGCTCATCTAAAGCAATATCCATCCAAAAATTCATTGTGTCAAGCACAATTAGTTTAGGACGGTTTTTAAGCTGATTGATAACCGACATCTGAACAGCAGGCGTCAGGTTTCCAAGCATTAAGAACTCACAGTCTTGGTATGCGTCTAATACGTTTGGTTCAAAATCGGCAAGCACATTAAGCTCGGTAACCAATGTGTCTCTTGTGTTCATATCGTTATGATACTTCCCACTCCAGAAGAAAGTTTTTTCGCCTTCTTTCACCTGAATACCATCTGTGCTGGCTCCGTGGTTTCGCAGGTTTTGCAATCCATCTTCAGGAAAATCGTCTCCAACAACAGAAACCATATTAATTGGCTTATTGAAGTAAGAAGAAGCAAGTGCTATATATGTGGCAGCACCACCGATTATCTTATCGGTTTTCCCGAACGGAGTTTCAATTGCATCAAAGGCAACGGTTCCAACAGTAAGTAAGCTCATTTTAGTAGGTCTGAATATTTTTTGCAAAGGTATTGGATTATATGAGCGAGCAAACTACATTTGCAGCCCTTAAATTCCTCCTTAGCTCAGCTGGTTAGAGCATCTGACTGTTAATCAGAGGGTCCTTGGTTCGAGTCCAAGAGGGGGAGCAAAAGCCCATCCGCCTTAGGTAGATGGGCTTTTTGTTTGCATTTCTTTGCAACATGCTAGATAAAGTCGAAAAACTGCCCATTTACCAAAAAGGAAGAGAAATTGGAGAACTAGTTCGGAAGATTACGGAACTGGCCGATTCAGAAAACGAAGACCTTCAGCGAGTTTGTGGAGAGATGTTGATTGATGCTTATAATCTATCGGTTAAAGTTGCTGGTGCCGAGGGAGCAGATTTATATGACATTCGAATGGAGAATGCGGCTATAATCAGAAAATCTGCCAGAGAGTTGGTGGTTAACACGCATGGGTTAGACATGTTTGGATTTAACCACCCTGAGTATTACCCGCTTATTCGCGAAGCGGTGGAGGAATACCGGTTGCTTTTTACTGACTGGGTGGATGGTTTTGATGAGTGGAATTATGTAATAGACCGCTGGGGCCTATTCAATCCACCTGGTGTTGGGCCTCATGATAAAGATCCAGATGATGATGTTCCGTTTAATCCAAATGATTTGTTGGGTTGACTGGAAATGTATTACTCACCCAATATCACCTTTCCTGAAAGGTTGCCATTAGAGCCCGCAATTTGCAGCACATAGCACCCCGTTTCCATGTTTGGAAATGGATTCAATACTCGGTTGTTGCCTTTTACCAATGCAGCAGATTGAGTAACAATCGTTCTGCCAGCCATGTCAATTAGCCGTAATTCAACAGCTTCATTTTTATTCCAATTTATGTTCAAGTTCCCTCGAACATCTTGACCAATTTTTCTGAAGTCTAGGGTAGATTGATCTACACTTAAGTATTCTGTGGTGATGTTTAACTCCAAGACAATCGGAAGGTGATCGCTCATGTTGTAAAGCGATTTACGCATGTCTGATGAAACCGTTCCGCCAGAACAATTGGTAATGCTTTGGTCATAACAGTTTCCGCTATTCCCGAAAGCTGAGTACGAATCTTCTTGATAATTAATGGTATTCCAGCCAGAAAACATATCGGAAGAAAGAAGTACAAAATCGAATCGGTCGTCCAATCCTCCACCAGCTCCATCGCCAAAAATACCCGAGCTCCGTGTACTTTGGGTTAAAACGCTTTTAGGCTGAAAAGATGAGTTGTGCCAGTTCCCGGGAGCATCAATCGGGTCTTGGAGTACAATGGCATTTGTGTTATCTAAAAGTTCCTGATACGCTGGCTCATCACTAGTGTAGAGGTTAAAATCGCCAGCAAAAATTACTGGAGAATTATCTGGCAAATACTGAAAGTGCGTAGTTAAGGTCTGCACCATTTCTAAGCGCGCCTCAGCATTAGAATTACCCTGACTACTCTTTAAATGTGTAACGAAAACGTAGAGAAAAAGGGTGTCAGCACTTGGTAGAGATGGCTTCCAAAAAAGCTTAAATCGGTTTATGTCTCTAACCGATGTCATGAGCCGACCTTCGTGTGCCATTCCAAACAAATCGGCATTGTAAACCATTGCTTGTTGCAAAGGATGATCACTTGTTGGATTACTCTGCTGCGGTACAAAAGTGGTTGCTTCGTAATTGGCTGAAAGGTTAGCGAAGCTTTCATTCAGAATTAGCTGTAATCCACTGTCAGATTCTAGCTCCTGAATCAGGAATAAATCTGGTTGAACTACATCAATAATTGTTCTGAGGGTGTCCTCGCGTCCGGGTATATTTCCTTCCGGAAAATTGAGCACATTATAGCTCATTAGCGTAATCTGTTGCGCACTTACACCTTGCGCCAAAACAAGAAGGCAAAACCCTAAGAAAATCCTATTCATCATTGGGCGAAGATAGGCTAAGGGCGTGCCAACTTGTGTTAACTCTAGAACAGTTTACTCTTTACCGTTTATGTTAATTTGTGAAGGAATTGAGAGCTAAAGTTTCACCGTAAAGGCAAGGTTAGAACATGAAAAAGTTGGTGTTAGAAAATGAATACTTAGAGGTTGGCATTCTGCAAAAAGGTGCCGAGCTATGTAGTTTGGTAGATAAGCACGATGGGGTAGAACACATGTGGAAAGCCAATCCAGCATTTTGGCCGCGCCATGCTCCAATTTTGTTTCCGTGCGTTGGAGAAAGCAAAGAGGGAAAGATTACGGTTGAGGGAACTGAATACCCAATGGGCCGCCATGGTTTTGCAAGACACGAACACTTTGCCGTGGTTTCGCAGGAAAAAAACAAAGCAGTTTTAGAGCTTAATGCCGACCCCGGAACTCTCCGTCAGTTTCCGTTTGATTTTAAACTACAGGTAACTTATGAGCTGATTAACAATAAGTTGCTACAGTCTTTTAGGGTTACCAATACTGGGATAAATAATATGGGTTTTCAGTTGGGTGGGCATCCAGCATTTTCCGTTCCATTTTTACCTAGCGAGCGTTATGATGACTATGAGATTGGGTTTGATGAAGCATTTAAACAAGAGCGTCATTTACTCACCAACGGTGGACTTTATAGTGGCGAAACCCGCGTTATGGCTGAACATGCCAATAAGATTCCATTGAGTACCGATTTGTTTAAAGAAGATGCGCTGGTTTTTAAAGAAATCTCACCCAAGCAAGTTTGGATTCAAAACAAGAAAGGCGGCAAAAAACTGGAAATGGATTATGCAGAATTTCCCCATCTTGGAATTTGGTCTATTCCTGGGGCAGAATACGTGTGTCTAGAGCCTTGGGTAGGTTGTGCCGATGATGCTAATCAAGAAGCTGATTTCTTTAAGAAAGACAGCCTAATTGTGTTGAACGCTGGAGAAAGTTACAACAGTGCTTTTTCGGTGTCTTTAGTTAATAGCTGAGGCCAGCAACCAACACATCATCTACTTGGTTTAGAGGACCTTTCCACTCTTCAAACTTGTTGAGCAAAGCATCCTTCTGCTCGTCTAGTGGAAGGTTTTGTATGCTTTCTAAAAATTCAGCAAAGCGCTTCTTCATTAGCTTTTTGCCTTCTGGCCCACCAAACTGATCTATATATCCATCTGTAGAAAGGTAAATTGTGTTGCCCTTCTTAATTTTTATCTCGGTGGTTTCAAAGGTCTTTTTCACATCCTCTAAATGCCCACCAATAGAATGTCGGTTACCCGGATAGAGGCTTAATTTGCCCTTATCTGCCACATACATAGAGGCCAGAGCACCACTAAAACGTAACGTGTCTGTATCGTGATTAACAACGATAAGGCTTAGGTCCATTCCATCCCTCATGTGATTTTCCTGCTTCTGACGCAGCGTTCTAATCATCAGCTTATTAAGCAACGAAAGAACCTCACCAGGGTCGGTTAGTTTTTTCTGAATAACCGCCTGATTCATTAACTCGTTTGCAATCATAGACATAAGCGCACCAGGAACACCGTGGCCAGTACAATCAATTGCAGCAAAATAGCTGAGATTGTCTCGCTTGTAATACCAGTAGAAATCTCCACTTACAACATCTCTAGGCAAGAAGAGCACAAACCCGTGGGCAAAAGATTGTTGTATCAGCTTTTCGTCTGGGAGTATGCTTTCCTGAATTCGCTTGGCGTATTCAATGCTGTCTTTTAGGTCGAGGTTATGATGATAAAGCTCATCGCTAATCCGTTGATTTTCCCAAACTTCTTTTCTGAGTTCGAGGTTTTTCTCTTCTAATTCTGTTGTTCTTTCTGCTACGCGAGCTTCCATTCGCGTAAGCATATTACGCTGTAATTCTTCCAGCTCTTTTTCCATTACCCGCCTCTTTGTAACATCTTGTATTGTTCCTACAAGTTTTACAACCTTACCATCAGAATTTGTTATTTGCCGAGCACTGGTAATTACCTGCTTTATGTTGCCTTTTTCTGTAACTAATCGGTATTCGATTACAGGCTTAATTTTTTTGTTGAAATCGTTGGCGGTTTCTTTTGCCACACGTTTTTGGTCATCTGGATGAATGAACGACCGTATTTCATCTAATGAAAGTTGTTTCTTTTTGGTTTCATAGATTGCTAAAACCTGCTTGGAAATAGTCAAAGATTGGTCGCCTTTACACCATTCCCAGCTACCAACATTTGCAATGTCTTGCGCTATTTCAAGAGACTCTTGCGCCTTTTCCAA
>JBMYXX010000079.1:0-10543 GCA_049608805.1 Flavobacteriales bacterium
GAACCAATGTGGTTGGAGGAGTTACACCAGGAAAAGGTGGTCAAACTCACCTAGATAGACCCGTTTTTAACACCGTTGCCGAAGCTGTTCAAAAAGCTGGAGCAAACGTTTCCATCATTTTTGTTCCGCCAGCGTTTGCTGCAGATGCAATTATGGAAGCAGCCGAAGCAGGAATTGCTTTGATTGTTGCCATTACAGAAGGAATTCCAGTTGCAGATATGGTAAAAGCGGCTGATTTCCTAAAAGGAACAAACGCACGATTAATTGGACCTAACTGTCCTGGAATTATTACTCCAGAAGGAGCGAAAGTTGGTATTATGCCAGGATTCGTATTCAAGAAAGGACGTATTGGTATTGTGTCTAAGTCAGGAACCTTGACTTACGAAGCAGCCGACCAAGTTGTAAAAGCTGGAATGGGAATTTCAACTGCTGTTGGAATTGGCGGAGACCCAATTATTGGAACTACAACTAAAGACGCAGTTGAGCTTTTCATGAATGATGATGATACAGACGCGATTGTTATGATTGGTGAGATTGGTGGAACATTAGAAGCAGAAGCTTCTCGTTACATCAAGTCAACGGGAAACAAGAAGCCAGTTGTTGGTTTTATCGCTGGACAAACTGCTCCTAAAGGAAGGACAATGGGCCACGCAGGCGCAATTGTAGGTGGAGATGAAGACACGGCAGAAGCCAAGATGAAGATTATGGAAGAATGCGGCATTCACGTTGTAGCTTCTCCTGGAGATATAGGCGAAACGATGGCGAAAGCTATGGGCGTTTCTGCTTAATCGGAATACATAGAAATTTGGAAGCCGTTAGCTGAAAAGCTAGCGGCTTTTTTATGCGCTTATAACTTCTTCAATTCCTTTAGCATCTGGGAAAAAAGCCAGAACTTTTTGAAGTACACGGTCAACAACCGCATCTGGGCAAGAGGCACCGCTAGTTAATGCAATTTTAATGGGAGTTTTTGACGGCAAAAAGTTCTCTGTGAACTCAAGTTTGCTTTCGTGAAAATTGAAGTGCTCAACGTTACCATCCACCTTAATATCCTTTTCTGAACTGATGAAGTATGTTGGAAACTTCTCTTCCAACAATTCAACAATATGAGACGTGTTTGAGCTGTTGTAGCCACCTACTACTATTGCTAAATCAACGTCCGTTTCCATTAAACCATAAGTGGCAGATTGGTTGTCGTTGGTTGCGTAGCAAAGCGTGTCTCGCGTATCCGCGAAATGTTGTTTGTAGTCAGCTTCGCCAAACTTTTCAATAATCACCTTTTTTAGATGGTCGGCAATGGCTTGAGTTTCCGTAGCCAACATGGTAGTTTGATTTACCACGCCAATTCTATCAAAGTCTGTAAGTGGATTAAATCCTTCCGAAGCGCGCTCTCTAAACAGTGTTTCAAATTCATCCATCGGGCGCTTGCCTAAAATAATCTCACCTAAAATATGTGCTTCGTCTAGGTTTTTAATGACTAGCGATGATGCATTTTGATAACTGTGGGAAAAGGTTGCGCGAGTTTCTTCGTGCTTTTGTTTGCCATGAATGACAACCGTAAAATCGTCATCACCAAGTTTGGTAGAGCGTTTCCAAACCTTTTCAACAAATGGGCAAGTGGTATTGTACTGCTCAGGCTTAATTCCCTTTTCTTTCAGAAGATTTTCAATTTCAACCGTTGTTCCGAAAGCTGGAGTAATTACAATGTCTTCGGAAGTAATTTCATCCCAAGCGATAAGCTGTTTTCCTCCCGTGTCCATTATAAATTTGATTCCGTGCCCTTGCAAATCGTCATTTACAGCAGGGTTGTGAATCATTTGGCTGAGTAGGAAAATTCGCTTTCCAGGATTTTCATCCAGGGCACGATAAGAGATTTCAATGGCGTTTTCTACTCCATAACAGAACCCAAAATGCCGGGCGATATAGAACTGAACAGGGCCGAAATCTAGAACGGTAGGGGTGAAGTCCTGTTTACGCGGGTCAGTCTTCTTTCTGGCCTCTTTTAAGGGGCCAATAATTGGGCTCCTGTAGAACGATGGAATGTCGAATTTTTTCATTCGGGCGCAAAGGTAATCACATCATTAGCCAATCATATACT
Source organism: Flavobacteriales bacterium (assembly GCA_049608805.1). Classification (GTDB taxonomy): domain Bacteria; phylum Bacteroidota; class Bacteroidia; order UBA10329; family UBA10329; genus UBA10329. The sequence goes on from JBMYXX010000079.1 coordinate 2,096, forward strand.
ATTCTAGAGAATCATCTGTTAAATAAATCGCTACTTTTGCGACCCCAAAAATGGGAGGCTCATCCCGAACGAGTCGAACTAAAAAACAACCTTTCAGTAAAACGGGAACGCTGAAATACAAATCTCGCCCTATTATGGCAGAAGAGAAAAAAGAAGCAACCGAAGACAAAAAAGTTGCTGCAGAAGCTAAGGCAGAAGACAAGCCAAAAGCGAAAAAAACCACTAAAAAAGCTGCACCTAAAGCTGAAAAAGCTGAAGAGCCAAAGGAAAAGAAGCCTGCGGCCAAAAAGAAGGCAGCTCCTAAAAAAGAAGAAGCTAAGGTAGAAGAAGCTTCAGCTGTTGAGGCTAAAGCTGAAACTCCAGTTGCTGAAGAAGCTGCTCCGGTTGCTGAAGAAGTGGTTGAAGAGAAGAAAAAAGAACCTCGCAAGCCAGCTGAGCGCCCTGCAGATTTTGATTGGGATGCAATTGGTAAGAAAGAGGAAGTTTACAATGAGAAGGAGCGTGCTGAGTTGGAAGCAATGTATGACGCTACTTTACATCAGGTTAACGTTCATGATGTTCTTGATGCTACCATCATTGAAAAAACAAACAAAGACTTTATTGTAACAATTGGTGGTAAATCTGAAGGTATTGTGCCAATCAGTGAAACACGTTATAATCCAGAATTTGCTGTTGGCGATCCGATTGAAATCTACATTGAGAAAGTAGAGGATAAAGGTGGTCAGCTTGTGCTTTCGCACAGAAAAGCAAGAGCACTTCGTTCTTGGGAGAGAGTTAATAAAGCTCTTGAAGATGATGAAATCATCAGAGGACAAATTAAGTGCAGAACTAAAGGTGGTCTTATTGCCGATGTATTCGGAATTGAAGCTTTCCTTCCAGGTTCTCAGATTGATGTTAAACCTATCCGTGATTACGATCAGTACGTAGGTAAGACAATGGAATTTAAGGTTGTGAAAATCAATAACGAGTACAAAAACGTTGTTGTTTCGCACAAAGCACTTATCCAAGCAGAGCTTGAACTTCAGAAGAAAGAGATTATCGGTAAACTTGAGAAAGGACAAATTCTTGAGGGAACTGTTAAGAACATTACTTCTTACGGTGTATTCATCGACCTTGGAGGTGTTGACGGACTTATCCATATCACTGACCTTTCTTGGGGACGTATTAATCACCCAGAAGAAATTGTTGAGCTTGATCAGAAAATCAATGTTGTTATTCTTGACTTTGATGATGACAAGAAGAGAATTGCACTTGGTCTGAAGCAGCTTAGCTCACACCCATGGGATGCTCTTGAAAAAGAGGTGAACATTGGCGATAAAGTGAAAGGAAAAGTTGTTGTTGTTGCTGATTACGGTGCGTTTGTAGAGATTGCTCCAGGAGTTGAAGGTTTACTTCACGTTTCTGAAATGAGCTGGTCTCAGCACTTGAGAAGCGCGCAAGACTTTGTAAATGTTGGCGCTGAGGTAGAATGTGTAATTCTTACTTTGGATAAAGAAGACAGAAAAATGTCTCTAGGCGTTAAGCAATTGATGCCAGATCCTTGGGCAGATATTACTACAAAATATCCTGTAGGAGCACAGCACACTGCTAAAGTGAGAAGCTTCACCAACTTCGGAATCTTCGTTGAGTTAGAAGAAGGTGTTGATGGACTTGTTCACATTTCTGACCTTTCTTGGGCTAAGAAAATCAAGCATCCATCTGAGTTTACAAGTATTGATGCAGATCTAGAAGTTCAAGTATTGGAAATTGATGCTGAGAACAGAAGATTGAGCTTAGGTCACAAACAACTTGAGGAGAATCCTTGGGAAGTGTTTGAGACCGTATTTACACTTGATAGCACGCACCAAGGAACCGTTACTTCAGTAAATGAGAAAGGCGCAACAGTTGCTCTTCCTTATGGTGTTGAAGGATTTGTTCCTAAGCGTCACATGAAGAAAGAAGATGGTTCTGATGTGAAAAACGAAGAGACTATCGATTTCAAAGTAATTGAGTTCAATAAAGATTCTAGAAGAATTCTTGTTTCTCATGCTAAGATTCATTCTGATGAGGCTTACGCAGTTAGAGAAGACGAAAAGCAAACTAAGAAAGCTGCGGCCGGTGCTGCAAGCAGAGGAGTTAAGAAAGTACAAGCAAGCCAAGAGAAAACAACACTTGGAGACCTTGATGCACTTTCAGCTTTGAAGTCTCAATTAGAAGATTCAGAAAAGAAAGCGAAGAAATAATTCAACGCTAATACATTTAAAAAACCCTCGATTTATCGGGGGTTTTTTTTTACCCATTAACCAAGTACATTTGCAATCGAAAATGAGCCTTGAGTCGCGCATAATCTTAGATCATCAGCAACTCAATCTTTCTATTGAAAGAATTTGCTACCAGCTCATTGAAAATCACAACGATTTTTCAGAAACAGTTTTAGTTGGCCTTCAGCCAAGAGGTGTGTTTGTAGCTAAACGAATACATGAACGCCTCGAAAAACTAACGGGTAAAACCATTCTTGTTGGCTCTTTGGATATCACCTTTAACCGAGACGATCATCGCAGAAGAGACATCCCATTAATCCCGAGCGTTACCGAAATGGACTTTTTGGTAGAGGGGAAAAAGGTTATTATGATTGACGATGTGCTTTTTACCGGAAGAACAATTAGAGCGGGAATGGACGCTATGATGGCTTTCGGACGCCCTACTGAAATTGAATTGGTTGTTTTGATTGATAGGAGATTTAGCAGGCAACTGCCAATTGAGCCAAATTATGTAGGCGTTAGGATTGATACGATTGTATCTGAGAGAGTAGAAGTGGCCCTTTCAGAAGATGGAGGCAACGATTCGGTTAAACTTTATTCACCAGAAACAGAATGAGCGGGTTATCAGTAAAACACCTTCTTGGAATCAAGTACATCACCAAAGAAGACATTGAACTGATCTTTCAGACTGCCGATAATTTTAAGCAGGTAATTAATCGTCCAATTAAGAAGGTTCCTTCTTTGCGAGATATTACAATTGCAAACCTCTTTTTTGAAAATTCTACAAGAACTAAGCTATCGTTTGAGCTGGCAGAAAAGCGGCTTTCTGCAGATGTAATCAACTTTTCTGCATCAGGCTCTTCGGTAAAAAAAGGAGAAACGCTTCTTGATACGGTTAATAACATATTGGCCATGAAGGTTGATATGGTTGTAATGCGCCATCCGTTGCCAGGAGCAGGTCAGTTTTTATCTAAAAATATAGATGCTGTAATTGTAAATGCCGGAGACGGAACGCACGAGCATCCAACTCAAGGCTTGTTAGATTGCTATTCTATTAGAGAGAAATACGGTGAAGTGGCCGGTAAAAAGGTTGTAATTGTTGGAGACATACTTCACTCAAGAGTGGCGCTGTCAAACATATTTGCGCTGCAAAAATTAGGTGCCGAGGTGAAAGTTTGTGGCCCAGCCACTTTAATGCCAAAGCATGTAGAGTCGCTAGGTGTAACGTATGAGCCAAACCTTATTAAGGCGTTAGAATGGTGCGATGTAGCCAATATGCTACGCATTCAGATGGAGCGACAAGATGTCCAGTATTTTCCTTCGCTGCGCGAATACACGCTGCAATACGGCTTAAACAAGCAGATACTTGATGGTTTGAATAAGGAAATTACCGTTATGCACCCCGGGCCAATTAATCGTGGTGTGGAGGTTACCTCTGATGTTGCAGATAGCAAACAGGCCATTATTTTAAATCAGGTGGAGAACGGAGTAGCCATCAGAATGGCAGTGTTGTACCTGCTTGCTGGAAAAATAGAACAAGCGGTTTAACGCTAATTTCAAATTAGATATTAACTTACGGCTTTAAATTTTTGGTAATTTTGCAACAAATCCAAGCATGAATTTCGAAATAGACAAGAAGGAAAACTACGCAGTAGTTAGGGTGAAAGCTGAGAAACTCGATAGCCAGATTTCACCATCTCTTAAATCTGAACTAGTTGTGTTAAACGCAGACGAGTTCAAAAACATTATAATCGACCTTAGTGATACTAGATATTGCGATAGCTCAGGATTGAGTGCCATTCTAGTTGCTAACCGACTTTGTAAAAACTCTGGTGGCTCATTTGTATTATGCGGCCTTCAGCGTTCGGTTTCAAAGTTGATTTCAATCTCTCAATTAGATACTATCTTAAGTATTACTCCAACGTTTGAAGAGGCAACCGACCTTATTGCTATGGAGTCTATTGAGAAAGGACTTGATAAAGACTAGTCTTTCTTTGAATCCTTGGAAATAGTTTTAACGTAAATCCTAATTAATCATTTATAAATAAAATCATGAAAAAAACTCTACTTACTTTAATTGCTGGTGTTCTTACTGCAGGTTTTGCAAGCGCACAGTGTAATACAGATCCATCTTTGTCTGGTGAGCCGTTTGGTCTTTGGCCAGATAGTCTTGAAACTGTTTACACATGTACTGGTTGTGGTGACGCAACAAGAGTTGTACAACTTGTAACTTTCACAGATACGGTAATCCCATTTGAAATTGTTCCAGGAAACCCAACAGAAGTAACTGTTTATGTTGATGCCTTTAAAATCCTTGACGTAAGAAATGTTCCTACAGGAATGACTTACGGAACAAATGTTGAAGCTTCTGCAGATGCTGACGCACAATGGGGATACTGGTACAACGGTGGTGATGTTCCTAACCAAACATCTACTCAAGGTTGTGTTTACATCAGCGGTTCAGAAGATCAGTGGAACGCACTTGCTGCTACTGAGAACATTGGAACTGGTATTGGAGCAGTTCAATTGGAAATTGATGTTGATGTACGAGTTGGAGGTTCTAACCCTGACCTTAGCACAGTTATCGCTCCTGGAACTTGGTTGTCTGGAGTTCCTGAATCTCTTGGTGGAGGTGCAATTACTGTTGATGACTACTGGTTAGTAGCTCAGAATAGCGGTGTTGGTATTGTTGAAGTTGACGACAGAAAATTCATGTTGGTTAACAACTACCCAAATCCATTTACTGGAATTACAAACATCAGCTTTAACGCACCTCATGACATGACTGGTCTTGAGTTCAACGTTTACAGTATCCTTGGATCAAAAGTTCATACTGCTAAACTTGACGCTGAAAGAGGAGTTAACAACATTGAGTTCAACGGTTCTCAGCTTTCTTCTGGTCTTTACATCTACACGCTTAGCGATGGTGTAAATACACTTACAAGAAAAATGAACGTTAAGTAAGAATAACCTGCTTAATTGAAGGCCCTGTCCGTATTCGGACAGGGCTTTTTTTTGCTCAAATACCACGGTAAGGGTATTGTCAAGCAATGAGGCTGCAAATACATTTGTCCGACTATTTAAAATCAGTCTAAATAAAAAAGGACATGTACAAAACCCCTAAAATTTACGCGTTAGCGGCTATTTCCTTAATTGCTTTTTCTTCAATCCTTTTTACAAGTTGCAATACAGATAAGGGCGAAGACAACCTTGATGTTCCTGCCACTTACTCATTTACGCGAAACAGCACATCAACGGTAAGTTATTCGGGGCAAACTCAACGTTTGGATATGCTTGCGCTGATGACATCTTATATGAAAAGTTCAAACACGGTTGGTTCACCTGCTTTAGATGCACAAGCATTAAAAGACATGTTTGCCAACGAAAACGACCCGTTTTCTGGTCAGACATACACCAAGAATCTTAAATCGAAATGCTTTACATCTGATGTTTCAATGTTTGAAGGGTTCATGGATGACTTGGCTACAGCTAGTCAAGCTGCAGGAACGGCTTCAGAAGGAACTGCTGGAGTTCTTGTAGAAGGTAGCTCTGATCCAACTGTAGGTTATCGGGTTAATGCTAATGGAGTAGAACTCACTCAGGTTATAGAAAAAGGTCTTATGGGCTCAGTTTTCTTTTACCAAGCCATGGAAACCTATTTAACCGCAGAAAGAATGGGGACAACGGGAAACTTTGATCTAGAAGAAGGCGAGAACCATACAAGCATGGAGCATTATTTTGATGAAGCTTTTGGTTACTTCGGAATTCCGACCGACTATCCGAACGCAGCAACAATTGAAGATGCACGTTTCTGGGGTAAATACTGTAACAAGCGAGAAGAGGGTTTGTATTCAGGAATCAACAATGAAATTGCTACTGCTTTTAGAACCGCTAGAGCCGCAATTGCCGCCAAAGATTATGACGCACGAGACGAAGCAATTCAAACCATTCAGCAAAAGTGGGCTATTGTAATTGCTGCCTCTGCTGTTGATTATTTAAATGAGGCTCACTCATCTGCGGGTACATATGAATACCAGCGACATCATGTAATGAGCGAAGCTATTGGATTTATGTTGGCGTTGAAGTACCATTTTCAAAATGGAAACTCTAAATATCCACCTCACTTCACCTATACACATGTTGGCCACGCGCTAATGGAAATCGGCCCAAACACTAACTTGTACACTATTACTGATGCCAACATAGAAAGTGCTATTCATCACCTTAAAATGGCATTCCCTTCAGGAGAAATTAAATGAGAAAACTAATTGTTTTACTAGCCATTCTTGTAGGAGGCGTATCATGCGATACGTCTCCTAACTTGGTTAATTGTGATTTTGACGAAAAAGCAATGCTCACCAATTATGCTGATGAGCTCATTCTTCCAAGACTTGCGAATTTCTCGTTAAGCCTTGTTCTGTTTGAATCCAGCGTAAGCGAGTTTTCTAATAATCCAACCACAGGGCTTCTAAACGAGGTTAAAATATTCTACGGAACAGCCTACTTGCAATATCAAGAGTGTAGCGCGTTTCAGTTTGGACCAGGATTGATAGATGGGGTTTCTTTTGCTGAACGGTTTAATACGTTTCCCACTAACGTAGCTGCGATAAATGATGACATTAGTAGCGGTTTAGCTGTTGCCGATGCGGCTAAATCGGCAGTTGGTTTTCCGGCTCTAGATTATATCCTGTTTGGGGAGCCAGGAACCACAACAGAAGATGTTTTGGAGCTTTTTACCACAGCGCCAAACGCGGCAAATCGGATGGCTTATTTGCAAGGGATTGCAGGTGAATTGAAAACCGTGTCGGCTCAAATGGAGCAGGGTTGGTTAACTTCTGGTGGCAACTATCGTGAAACATTTGTAAACAATACAGGAACTGCCGATGGTTCCTCCATTTCATTATTGACCAATAGTTTCACCTTCGATTTTGAAACACTGAAGAATTTCAAGTTCAAAATTCCCTTAGGAAAGTTCAATGGAGGAGTCGTTTTACCAGAAAAAGTAGAGGCGTATTATGCGGAAGGATCAGCCCAATTGGCTAAAGCGCATCTAGAAAATCTCAGGCTCATTTTTGAAGGAACTGGTACTAATGGTGCTAATGGACCTGGTTTTTATGAATACTTGGTTTGCTTGGAAACCGAAGCCATGAATGGCGGTTTGCTTGCTGATGATATTCGAGGACAATTTGAATTGATTGAACAAAAGCTGGAATTGGTTTCTGACCCAATGTCTGAGGCACTGGTTTCAGACTTTACAACGGTTGATGATGCTTACCGCGAAATGCAGGTAATGGTGCCAAAAATTAAGCACGAAATGACCTCAGCTTTGGCAGTTCAGATTAATTACCAGGATAATGATGGCGATTGAATCGTAGCCTAGAATGTCTATCCGTCACTTTTCCGTTCTTGTTTTATTCTCTCTTGGAATTGCGCAAGCTTGCTTTGCTCAAGTAATCATAAAGGGCGTTGTACAAGATGAAACCAAGAGCCCAATGTTTGGGGTTGTGGTTCATTTAGATGGTGTAGAAGAGAGCTTTTCTACTGACGAGAAAGGTTCGTATAAAATCAAAGGGCTTTCTGCAGGAGTTCAAAAGCTTACTTTCTTTCAGCCTGGGTACGGGAAACAAGAGTTTACCATCGACCCCAAAAATGGAGTTCATAAACTTAATGTAACGCTGAAGCCTTTGTCTCAAGACTTAACTGGTGTAACCGTTTCTGGTGATAAAAATGAAGGGAATGTGATGCGCGCACTTCGGCCTGTTGAAGGCATGGCTATTTACGCCAGCAAAAAAACAGAGGTAATTCAATTGTCTAATATCACGGCCAATTTAGCCTCAAACCGAGCCAGACAAGTTTTTGCACAGGTTGCTGGTTTGAATATTTGGGAGTCCGATTGTGCAGGTATTCAGATTGGAGTAGGAGGGAGAGGTTTGAGCCCAAATCGTACAGAGAATTTTAACACACGCCAGAATGGTTACGATATCGCTGCTGATGCTTTAGGATACCCAGAGAGTTACTATTCGCCTCCTATGCAAGCCATAGAAAAGGTCGAAGTTGTGCGAGGTGCAGCGTCCCTGCAATACGGTCCGCAGTTTGGCGGGATGCTCAATTTTGTAATGAAAGAAGGTTCGGATAGCGCTAAGCTTGAAGTAGAATCTATTCAAACTTTGGGCTCTTACGGGTTTTACAACTCATACAATGCTGTTGG
>JBMYXX010000080.1:0-10385 GCA_049608805.1 Flavobacteriales bacterium
AATTACTGGTCCGCCTATATATCTGGCAGACTGCATTACATCGAGTACCGCTGAATCAATTTCTGACTTCAAACGCGCATACTGCGTTTGAAGATCAACCATGGCAATTTGTTTCAACGTAATAGGTTTAATGACGGTACTTTTTTACGAGGCGGCAAATATAGTCATTTCAAGAGCTCAGAATTGACCTATTTAATTGACAATCAAAGGTAAAACGGGTGCATTCAGTTACCCAACCTGACTCGCTAATTGTTGTATTTCATTAGCGAAATAATCCCACTGAAACCGCTTCTTCTCTTCAAGAATATTTGCTCTAAACTCTTCTGTTCTATTCTCTGCAAAAAAGGAAGTCAACCCTTTTGCTACAGCATCCGAATTTACATCGCAGACATAACCAACTTTACCGTCTGGAACCATTTCTGGCAGACCTCCAACGTTGGTAACCAGCATTGGCGTATTGTAGTGATAGGCAATCTGAGTAACACCACTTTGGGTTGCGGTTAGATAAGGCTGAGCTACCAAATCTGCAGCACAGAAGTAATACCTCACCTTGTTCTTATCTACAAAACCAGCATGTACGATTACGTTATTTTCTAGTCCCGAATCAGCAATCAGCTTAGTGTATTGCTCCTGGCTATCATAAAACTCCCCAGCAACTACAAGCTTTAAACCTTCCTTGTCCTCAACCTTTGCAAGTGCCTCCAGCAGCAACTTCAGACCTTTATACTTTCTAATAATTCCGAAAAACAAAATAATCTTGGAATTCTCTGAAAGACCAAGGTGCTTTCTTGCCATGTTTTTCTCCACCGCTTCTCCAAAATGGTCGTAAACCGGATGATAAAGCAACTTCCGTGGCTTTTCAGAATCGAACTTCTGTAAGTCATCAAGCACGCTGTCAGACATGGCCACAAACGCATTGCATTGATTTATGAAATACTTCGTGAACGGTTTGTCTCCAATCCGCTTTTCGTGCGGAACCACGTTATCAAGAATGGCTACAACTGGAACATTAAGCTTCTGTTTAAGCCATTTACAAACAGTTCCTAAACACGGCCCCATGAAGGGCAGCCAATAACGAACAACCACAAAATCTGGCTGTTGCCGAACAATTTCCTTAACCGTTAACCACCAGCTAATGGGATTAATTGAACTAATCGTTGACCGAATATTTACGCCTTCTGGCCCCTTCCTATCTTCCTTTTCTGTTTGAGAGGTTCCCGGGAATAGAAAATCAGGATACTGCATATAAAACGAGAAAATGGTATTCTCAATTTCTTGCTTGGTAAACTCTTGAGACAAAGACTCATTGAGCTGAGCAATTCCACCACGGAGAGGAAAAGCCGGACCAATAATCACGCATTTTTTGGGTGTTCCCAATTTCAGTCTATTATCTCGGCAATTTGATAGTTGTTCCTATCCTGAGATGACCGGGAAATCATCTCTGCTAAGAACCCTGCGGTAAAAAGTTGTGTTCCGATTACCATTGCAAGAATGGCCAGATAAAACAAAGGTTGGTCGGTTATTTCCCTCACCTTGGAATGATTAGCCAAGGCAATAATTTTTTCGATTATAAGCCACGTACTTACACCTCCACCAACTAAGAACATTAGTGTGCCATAAACGCCAAAAAAGTGCATTGGTCGTTTACCAAACCGGCTCATAAACGTGATTACCAAAAGGTCTAACGGGCCATTAATAAACCGCTCAATCCCGAACTTGGTTTCACCAAATTTTCGTTCTTGATGTTGAACAACTTTTTCACCAATCTTATCAAACCCAGCCCACTTAGCAATTACCGGAATGTAACGGTGCATTTCGCCATAAACCTCAATGCTTTTAACTACATCTTGGCGATAAGCCTTAAGCCCACAGTTAAAATCGTGCAAATAAATACCAGACATTTTTCTGGCCGCCCAATTGTAAAGTTTTGTAGGGATGGTTTTAGTAATAGGATCGTAGCGCTTCTTCTTCCAGCCAGAAACCAAATCAAACCCGTCTTCGGTAATCATTCTTACCAATTCTGGAATTTCTTCTGGACTATCCTGTAAATCGGCATCCATTGTAATTACAATGTCGCCTTTAGCAGCATCGAACCCCCGGTTTAAACCAGCCGATTTACCGTAATTTCTTCTAAAACGTAATGCTCGAATACTGGAATACTTCTGCTTTAGCTCTTCGATGATTTCCCACGAAGAATCTGTACTTCCATCATCTACATAAACAATCTCATACAGAAAATCATTCTTCTGCATAACCTCATCAATCCACCTAGTTAATTCAGGCAGAGACTCGTACTCGTTATAAAGCGGTATGACAACAGAAATCAACACTCGGTTTTATTGAAAGTTTGATTCGAACGAAGTGTTCTCCTTTTTAACAATTGCCGATGTTATTAATGAAACAACAAAGCCAACAATTGTATAACTAAAAATAACCATAAGCGCCATTGGAATTGGAGCCATGAACTTACGTGTATAGCTCATTGCCATTTCAACTTGTTCATCTGGCATTCCTTGATCATACATCTGATCTTCCGTTCTCAGAATTAATTCCTCCAACATATCTGGATCCATGAATTTGAAGAAAACAAACGTATAAAAGGCCACTAGAATACTTCCAAAAAACGCGATTCCGACTCCAGTTCCTAGCCCTTGACCATAAGAAATAAAACCATCCTGAGTTTTTCTTTTGGCCAATGTTCCGAGATAAATTAACGCAGCAATTACAACGTAACTAATCCATTGCGCCCATTTGGCTTCGGTCATATCAAGAAGATACAGCAATAAGGAAACTCCTATTAAGGCTAAGCCCAGAATCCCTCCCCAATTTGTCAGATGTTTCATTTCTTTTCTTTTGAGTTCGGGCAAATATAACTGAATGCCTGATGGGTTATTCTCATCTTCACATTTGTTTACAACCAAACTAAGGGTTGTAATAGAAAAGAAAGGTATTACCTTTGCGCTGGGGTAAGTCCTGTGCGACCAGCTCCTACTGAATCCCCCAGGACAGGAATGTAGCAAGGGTAGGTGGTTGAGCGGTGCGACATAGGTAGCTTACCCCATTTTTTATGCCCTAAAGTCTGGGTAAGTTCCCTCCCCTATTTCTGTATAACGTGTTCATTTCTTTTTCCAAGAAAACTTGCCTGAATTAGGCAACTTAAACACCTTTGTTTCAAACAGAAAAATCCCATGAAATTCTTTATCGACACAGCAAATCTCGACCAAATAAAAGAAGCGCAAGACCTTGGAGTTCTTGACGGAGTAACAACCAACCCGTCTTTAATGGCTAAGGAAGGTATTCATGGTGATGCGCGTGTAAAACAACATTACATAGACATTTGCAATATTGTTGATGGCGATGTAAGTGCCGAAGTAATTTCTACCGATTTTGATGGGATGGTGAAAGAAGGCGAAGCATTGGCTGCGCTACATCCACAAATTGTGGTTAAGGTTCCGATGATTAAAGACGGAATTAAAGCCATTAAGTACTTTTCTGACAAAGGAATAAGAACCAATTGCACCTTGATTTTTAGTGCGGGACAAGCTTTGCTAGCAGCAAAAGCTGGTGCTACTTACGTATCTCCATTTTTAGGAAGGTTAGACGACAACAGCACTGATGGAATGGATTTGATTGCTCAAATCAGACTCATTTATGACAACTACATGTACGACACGCAGATTCTTGCTGCCAGCATCCGTCATACAATGCATATTGTAAAATGTGCCGAAGAAGGTGCAGATGTTGCAACTTGTCCGTTAAATGCAATTCTTGGATTGCTTAAACATCCATTAACAGACATCGGCTTAGCCAAATTCTTGGCCGATTTTGAAGCAAATAAATAGAGATGTTAGTCCGTATTTATGAAGAAAATCCTAACCCGAAAGCTATTCGGGAAGTTGTGGATTGTCTCAAAAAAGGCGGAGTAATTATTTATCCAACCGACACTGTTTACGGAATTGGCTGCGACATTAACAACCGAAAGGCTGTTGAGCGTATTTGCAAAATCAGAAACATTAAACCAGAAAAGGCTCAGTTCTCATTCATTTGCTCTGATTTAAGCCACATTTCTGAGTTCTGCACGCAAATAGACAACAGTACTTTTAAGTTGATGAAGCGCCTGCTCCCCGGAGCATACACCTTCATTCTTAACGCCACAAATAAGGTTCCTAAACTTTTTCAAAGCAAGAAGAGAACCGTTGGAATTCGCATTCCAAATCACAGCATTCCATTAGAAATTGTTAAGGAACTCGGCAATCCAATTATGACAGCATCTGTAACCGATGCCAATGACATGATTGAGTACACTACCGACCCAAGCCTAATTTATGAGCGGTTTGAAAATCAGGTAGATATGGTGATTGATTGTGGTTACGGAGGCTTTGAAGGCTCTACTGTTCTTAATTGTGCCGATGGCGATGTAGAAGTTATCCGAGAAGGAAAAGGTGCTATCGAAGACTTGTAATCGGTCGTTTATCGATTCATCTGCAAGTGCATTGCACTGGTCTTGTTCTGGCTTGAGCCAAGTCTAATTATCGTACCCTAAGTACAAAAAGTGAGTATTACTCTACAAAGGATAAGAGTATGCTCAAAATCAACTTCATCATAAGCTTAGTATTTGCATCAATTGCAACTGTTTTCGGACAAGAAGTATCGTTTGATCATTCTCATGCTACCGATGGTGCGCTTTACTTAACCACGGTTGATGGCAATGAAATTTTGACGGACGCATTCGGTCATGAGGTTGAAATGCATGAAGTTTTCAGATTGTCGAAAGAAGAAATTGAAGAAAATGGTTGGGGAAAAACGGTAAAACGGTCTGAAGCTGATGAATTTAGAGCAAACGGAGGACCACAGTTTAACCTCATTTATCTAGACCAAGCTAACGGAACAGGAATTGGATTTGATGATCCAGTGAAAGGCGCAGAAAGACGTAATGCTTTAGAGGCAGCCTTTCAATATTATTCAGACTTAATTGAAGATATAGGAACAGCCGATATAGAAATTAGAGAATCATTTTCTGCAAACCCTGGGAGCAATCCATTTGCTTTTGCCGCAGCCTATTATTTTGGTTCTAAAGGTTTTAACAAGCCATTTACAAAGGCGCATATTGCCTCAGGAAACGACCCTTACGGTCCGTACACGGATGGCTATTTACAGTTCAATTTTCATCCAAACCTAGATTACAATTATGTAATTGAGGCAAATCCAGCCCCGCAGCAATACGACTTTTACACCATTGCGCTCCACGAAATACTTCACCTTTTAGGCTTTACCAGTTACGCTACTGCAGAGCGCCAATCTGCAGCATCGCCTTACGTCTTCACCACTTTTGACGAGCATTTGGTAGATTTTAACAAGAACGAGATTTACAATGTCGCTGGGTCCGGAGCCAGTACTACGGTAACCATTCCTGATAATGTGAGCATCACCAACAATCAACTTTGGTTTGAGCTATATCCTGGCCAACATGCGCCAGTTTACTCACCTACCGTATTCAACAGTTCTAGCTTAGACCATTTTGACAATGAGCGTTCTGAGGATGGTGGATACTTGATGCACCCTTCCTTATATAATGGCGATGCGTTTAAAATGCTGCATGAAGATGAAGTTCGAGTACTTGAAAAGATGGGCTTTCAGGTAAACTACAGCATTGCAACTTCTATAGAAGACCATAACCACAACACACCGGCTAAAGTAAGTTCTGGATTGTACCCAAATCCCGCTTTAACAAACAGTGGTGTTCAGATTGATTTAGGCGAAATAGACGCTAACGAGGTGCTTGTAATTGTGCACGATATGCTGGGACGCGAGGCTTACTCAAAAGTAGTTCTGAACGCTGGCTCCGGCCCAGTAACAGCCATCGACCCGCACAATAACCTCACTCCTGGAATGTACATAGTGGTGGGTTCAACTAATGATGAATTGTTTAACGAGAAACTCGTTATCCGATAGTGTAATTATCGAGAGCAAGAATCTGCTCTAGCGTAAAGGTTTTTATTTACCACCAAACTTTTGGTGAAGCTCCAACACCTGCGGAATGAGTAAATCCACGCCATCATTATTGACAATGTGGTCTGCCAATTTCACCTTTCGTTCTTGAGTCCATTGATTATTCATACGCTGAATTACCTCCTCCTTCGTGGATTTATCGCGTTTCATAACACGTTCTAATCTTACGTCCTGGGGAGCAATAACCAGAACTGTAATATCAACGTTTTGGTACGCGCCAGTTTCAAACAAAATGGCAGCTTCCTTTAAAACATAATTCGCTGTTTTATTCTCTTCAATCCAATTTTCAAAATCTTCTGCTACTGCCGGATGAACCAAACCATTTAACACAGAAAGCTTGTCTTTTGAATTAAAAACCTGTTCAGATAAATATGCTCTGTCCAGAGTATTTCCGTCATATGCCTTTTCGCCAAAAGCTTGGATGATTTTCGCCTTCAGCGGATTTTCAACCATCAACATTTTGGCTCTTAAATCAGCATAGTAAACTGGCACACCCAATTCTTCAAAAATCTGGCAGCAAGTAGTTTTACCACTTCCAATTCCGCCAGTAATTCCTACAACTTTCATTTCTGAATGATGAATTCTACCTGAGACGGATTCACTCGTACACTTTTCACAAATTCAGGATGTCTATCAATATTCACAGACAAACGTGTTTGACTTGTTTCTAGCTCATCGAGCACAACAGAAGCCTGAAATTGAGCTGCATTAACATCATCATAGGCAGCCAACGGAACTTGATACGTAATCTCTACTATTGAAGGGAAAACCTTAACCGATCCTGGTTTTTGAGAAACAATATTCAGTGGTATTGATGCCGTTCCTTCGGTAAATTCTACCACGTTTAGCTCTACCGAAACCTGTGTTTCACTTAGCTCAACTAATGGTGAGTTCTCATATTTAACCAACGGAACCTCAGCAGTTAAACTCTCATCTAAGTCAGTCCAATTTTGCGGTTCTACCACTACAAATTTGATGGTGTCAATTTCTTCTTTCAAGCCAGAAACAAGAACAGAATCAGGTTCAATTTTGGCATCCTCAATCATACCATATTGCTTATCAAAAGTGATATCAGCATTCAGTTTTACGGGAACAAGCTTAGAATACTTTTTCTTGAACTTGATGTAAAGCGTATCTGGAGAAATATCTTGAATCTGAAGCTGATCGTCCTGATCTTCAAACAGGCTTTTACTTTTCCCTTTTGTGAGGTAGAAATGAATTTCCTCACCATTTCTAGTTAACCTAGATAGATTATCTGGGTTCGCATTTATCTGAATTTCTACGTGTTCTAAATTCAGAAAATACCACAGCAAATTAAACCCAAACCCCTTGGCTTCGGCCTGAACCTCAGTCTCCAACTCATTAACAATCAGCAAGTCTTCAGGCACATCCTGATAACTGACTGGAATTAGAATTTCATCGACATACTCCTTAGACAAAGACGTAAGTAGCCAGAACAATGCCGACAACGCCAAGCAAGCCGTAAAGGCTACAGAGCGCCTATTTAGTTTGGGCTTTATGTACTCAGAAATACGTGTCGCAATAGATGACATGCGACCAAATTAGGAAAAGATCAATTGGCTTGTTGAAGCCCTACTGTATTGTCTTTAGACACAGCAGATTTCTCAATTTTTAGTTTGTGCCCTTCGCCAGTTTCAATAATCAGGGTGGTGTCCTTAATCTCAGCGATTTTTCCGTGAATTCCGCCAATAGTAACTACCTTGGTTCCCTTTTTCAATTCTTCTCTAAACTGTTTTTCTTCTTTAGCTTTCTTCATCTGCGGACGAATCATAAAGAAGTAAAACACGAGGAACATTGCCCCAAACATTACGATGGTCATTCCACCCTCGCCAAGCGTACTATTGATAAACTCTTGCATTACAATTTCTTAAGTGGTGCTTACTCCTGAACTGGAACTTCAACCATTCCGTTGATAGCCAAAACCGTTGTGTTTGGAACCGTATTAGCTACAATAGTAACCTTCTTATTCTGCTGACCAGACTTACCATCGCTGTTAAAAACAACATCAATAACGCCTTCTTCTCCCGGAGCTAATGGCTCTGTTGGGTATTCAGGAATTGTACATCCGCAACTTCCTTTTGCCGAAGTAATTATTAAATCGCCTTCTCCGCTATTGGTAAACTTAAAAGAGTAAGAAACCTTCTCTCCCTGAATAATTGTCCCGAAATCGTGTGCTTCTTTTTCAAACGTAAAAGAAGGAACTGCCACATCTGCGTTTACGCCTTCTGCGTTATCTGCAGTTGCAGGGTTCTCAACCACCGCTGCGTCAATATTTTCTGATGAAGAATCTTCGGTACTTCCGGTTTCTCCGCATGCGCTAAAAAGAACAACTGTACCAAGAATAAATGCTAACTTTTTCATTGTATTAAATGATGTTTTAATCGTGTTTTTATTGGGGCGACAAATTTAGTAATCGGACTTAGATTAACCACCAATTAAGCCTTTGCCTACCTTCTTTACTTTTCCTTCTTTTTTCAATTCTGCAAGTAGCTTATCTAAAATACCATTGATAAAACCGTGGCTCTTAGGCGTGCTATACTCTTTTGCAATTTCTATGTACTCATTCATGGTAACCTTGGTAGGCACCGATTTTATGTTGATGAACTCGCTAACCGCCATTTTCATAAGAAGAATGTCGGTTGATGCAATTCTATCTAAATCCCAATTCTGAAGCTTCTCAACAATCAAATTCTGGTAAGCACCATTATTAGTAGCCGTTTTTCTAAACAACTCTTTCGCAAACAGCTTGTCCTCTTCTTCGTCCTTGTACATTGATGGAAGCAAGCCACCAAAATCTACATCTTTCTTAAAATCAGACAGCGTTCTAACAACAAGAGCACTTACTTGTTCTAAATCGTTAACCCAAAAAATGCTCTGCTCCTCAAAAATGGACTGCAAGTGCTCGTTAGAAACGATGAAGTTCTCGTACAATTTGTACACAATTCTACGCGACTCCTTATAAGTTGGGTCTGGCAAAAGCATGTAACCACGGTAATCTTCAGTTTCTTTAAACGAAGTAAAAATTCTTCGAATTAATTCTGAATGCTCCGCCCAATTAATTTTCCTTGCAGAGATGTGTTTTTCTAACTGAATGTTCTCTTGCAATTGTACAAGCAACCTATTTTCAACAAACTTTAAGTTCGGATTAAGGTCTTCCTCAGTAGGCATTAACTTTCCTCTGCCCTCTTCTATTTGCTTTTTAGCAAATGAATGTACCTCTACAATAAGCGAGAGGTGGTTAATGTACAAATCGTAAATACGGGCTAAACTTTGGTTAAGTAGTTTCTCGCCCACGGCTAATTCCGCGCCTTCAGACCGCTGATAAGCAAACAGCGCCTGCATCACTTTTATTCTTAGATGCCTTCTACTCAACATTACTTAAAGAACCTTTTATCCAACTTCCTGTTATGCTTTTAAACCGCTTATTTCTCATTTTTAAAGTTGAAACATCAACGCGGTTAAACATTCCTAACTTTGGGCAAAAGTATGGTTATTTTTCACATCTAATTAAGGGGATTTCGGAGCGGTAGGATGCGGTCGTTAGCACACTTAAATCAGTATTTCTGGAGATACAAAACCCGATTCTTTTTGGGCATTTTGTTCGTTACCATAAGCAACTTTTATGCTGTGGTACCGCCCAAGGTTGTGCGCATAACTTTCGATTTAATTAGAGAGCTAAGCATTATTGCACCGCATTTTAGAGACACTCCAATTTCTGTTATTGGTAATGAGGGGATAATTGGTGTGTGGTTTTTCTTTGGTGGTGTGATTGTATTGTCCATGATTTGCAAGGGCATTTTCATGTTTTTCATGCGGCAAACCATAGTGGTAATGAGCCGGTTTATTGAATACGACCTGAAAAACGAAATCTACGAGCATTACCAAAACCTATCGCTGGCCTTTTTTAAACGCAACAATACGGGCGATTTAATGGCTCGGATTACTGAAGATGTTACCAAAGTGCGTATGTATTTGGGGCCAGCAGTTCTTTACGCGGTTAACCTAACCGTGCTTTTTGTTCTAGTAATTTATAACATGATTAGCGTGAGTCCGCTGCTAACCGCTTACGTACTTATTCCGCTTCCTATTCTTTCCGTTACCATTTATTTTGTGAGCCGCCAGATTAACATTAGAAGCGAAAAAGTACAACGACAACTAAGCGCATTAAGCACGTTTGTTCAAGAAGGCTTTTCGGGAATTCGTGTATTAAAGGCTTACGCTAAAGAAGATGCCTGGGCGGCTGCATTTGACCGAGAAACGGAAGAGTACAAAAAGACTTCTTTGGACCTTGTTCAGATACAAGCTGTGTTTTTCCCAAGCATGGTTATTCTTATTGGATTAAGCACAATTCTTAC
>JBMYXX010000081.1:0-10319 GCA_049608805.1 Flavobacteriales bacterium
TAAACGTAAAATGGGATTAGTAACACCAGGTATAGGACTCATCATTTGGATGACAATTGCCTTTTTAGTGGTATGGATTGGTCTTGGAAAATTTGCATGGCCTTCGATTCTTGAAACGATTAAGGAGCGCGAAGAAAACATCGCCAATGCACTTGCTTCTGCAGATAAGGCAAGAGCAGAAATGGAAAAGTTGCAATCTGACAATGACGCTATTTTAAAGCAAGCTCGCGAAGAACGAGATGGCATGCTTAAAGACGCAAAAGAAATTCGTGAGAAAATGATTTCTGATGCTGAAGGAGAAGCAAAAGCTAAAGCAGAGAAAATTGTTGCCGATGCGCATGAAAGCATTCAAACTGAGAAATCAGCTGCTATGGCTGAAATCAAAAATCATGTTGCTGTGCTTTCTGTAGATATCGCAGAGAAAATTTTGAAGAGCGAATTGGGAGATGCTGCAAAGCAAAAGCAATTGGTTGATTCACTTTTAGAAGACATCAAGCTGAACTAAAATGGCTCAGATTAAGGTTGCATCACGATACGCGAAATCTTTACTTGGCCTTGTGGCTGAGAAAGGGAATATGGAAGAGGCTTTCAAGGATATGACCTTGATTCAGAAGACCTGTTCTGAGAACCGCGATCTTGTTGTATTACTCAAAAGTCCTGTGGTTAACACAGAAAAGAAGGTTAGCATACTCAATACTGTTTACAGCAAACAAGTAAGCGAAGTGACTATGCTTTTCATCAACCTCATTACCAAGAACAGAAGGGAAGGCGCATTACCTGAAATTGCAGATGCTTTTGTATCTCAATACAAGGCAATGAAAGGAATTACAACTGCGGTTGTTACTTCTGCAACTGTGCTTGCTGACGATGCCAAGAAGAAAATCGCAGACCTCGTTCAGAAAGAAGTTGGTGGAACCGTTGAACTTCAAATGGACATCAACCCAGAACTTATTGGAGGATTCATTCTCCGCATTGGCGATAAACAATTGGACACTTCAATCTTAAGTAAGATTGGTGACCTCCGCCAAGAATTCAAGAATAACTCATACGTTAAAGAAATTTAATTACGCTGTCCGCCTGAGGCGGACGAACAAACACAACTAAAATGGCAGACATCAAACCAGCAGAGATCTCAGGTATTTTAAGAGAACAACTCTCAGGCTACAAAAGCGAAGCTGAACTGGAAGAAGTGGGTACCGTACTCCAAGTGGGTGATGGTATTGCTCGTATTTACGGTCTTTCAAACGTTCAAGCTGGTGAGCTTATCGAATTTGACGGAGGTACTCGCGGAATCATCCTTAACCTTGAGGAAGACAACGTTGGTGCTGTATTGCTTGGTTCTTCTAGCGGTATTGCTGAAGGTTCAACTGCAAAGCGTACTGGTCAGATTGCTTCTATTAAAGTAGGCGAAGGTCTTCTTGGACGTGTTGTAAACACACTCGGTGAGCCGATTGATGGAAAGGGACCGATTGAAGGTGAACTTTATGAAATGCCTTTGGAGCGTAAAGCACCAGGTGTTGTATATCGTCAGCCAGTAACTGAGCCACTTCAAACAGGTATCAAAGCGATTGATGCGATGATTCCAATTGGTAGAGGTCAGCGTGAGCTTATTATTGGTGACCGTCAGACAGGTAAAACTGCTGTAACGATTGACACCATCATCAACCAGAAAGAATTTTACGATGCAGGCGAGCCTGTATTTTGTATCTATGTTGCGATTGGCCAGAAAGGTTCAACTGTAGCTGGTATTGTAAAGACGTTGGAAGACGCAGGTGCTATGGCTTACACTGTTGTTGTTACTGCAACAGCTTCTGACCCAGCTCCACTTCAGTTCTACGCTCCATTCTCAGGTGCGGCAATTGGCGAATACTTCCGAGATACGGGTCGTCCAGCATTAATTATCTATGATGACTTGTCGAAACAAGCGGTAGCTTACCGTGAGGTTTCTCTTCTTTTGAGAAGACCACCAGGCCGTGAGGCATACCCAGGAGATGTTTTCTACCTACACTCTAGATTGCTTGAGCGTGCTGCAAAGGTGATTAACGATGATAACGTTGCGAAGGAAATGAATGACCTTCCTCCAGCTTTGAAAGACAAAGTGAAAGGTGGTGGTTCTTTGACAGCACTTCCAATTATTGAAACACAAGCAGGTGACGTTTCTGCATACATTCCAACCAACGTAATTTCGATTACAGATGGTCAGATTTTCTTGGAGTCGAACTTGTTCAACTCTGGTGTACGTCCAGCGATTAACGTAGGTATCTCGGTATCTCGTGTTGGTGGTTCTGCTCAGATTAAGTCGATGAAGAAAGTTGCAGGTACACTAAAGCTTGACCAAGCGCAGTACCGTGAGCTTGAAGCATTTGCTAAGTTCGGTTCTGACCTTGATGCAGCTACCATGAACGTATTGGAGAAAGGTAAGCGTAACGTGGAAATCTTGAAGCAAGGACAGTATGCTCCTGTTTCTGTTGAGAAGCAAGTTGCCATCATTTACCTTGGTTCAAAAGGTCTATTGAGAAACGTTCCTGTTGAGAAAGTTCGTGAGTTTGAGACTGAGTTCTTGGATTACATGGATGCTAAGCACAGAGATGTTCTTGACACACTAAAAGCAGGTAAATTGACTGATGAGGTTACAAGTACGCTTGAAAAAGTTTGTGCTGACTTATCTGGCAAGTACTAAAAACCTAATTACCTAATCAGCTAAAGCCCTAATTAAATGGCTGGATTAAAAGAAGTACGCGAGCGAATCACCTCCATCGGTTCTACCATGCAGATTACCTCTGCTATGAAGATGGTTTCTGCTGCCAAGCTTAAAAGAGCGCAGGACGCCATTACGCGTATGCGTCCTTATGCCAGCAAGCTGAAGGAGATTTTAGAGAACCTAAGCGCAACATTAGATGCGTCTGAAGGTGGAGCTTATTCTACCGAGCGTCCGATTGAGAAAGTGCTTATCGTTGCGGTTTCTTCTAACCGTGGATTATGCGGTGGTTTCAATTCAAACGTAAACAAGCAGATTCTATCTCTTGCAGGTGGAGTTTATGCTGGAAAACAAATTGACATCCTTTCGATTGGAAAGAAATCAGGAGAGTTTTTGGCGAGACGTGAGTTCAACATTATTGAGCGTAACGATAGCGTTTACGATAACTTGACTTTCGATGTAATTGCACCTATTGCTGAAAGCATTATGGAAGCTTTTGTTGAAGGAAAGTACGACCGTGTAGATGTGGTTTACAATCAGTTTAAGAATGCTGCTACGCAGATTTGCGTTGCTGAGCAATTCTTACCTGTTGCACCACCAGAAGCTACGGAAGAAAAAGGTTCGAATACAGATTACATCTTTGAGCCAGCGAAAGAAGAAATCGTTCTTGATTTGATTCCTCGTTCTCTAAAGACACAGCTTTACAAAGCAACATTAGATAGCCATGCTTCTGAGCACGGTGCGCGTATGACTGCCATGCACAAAGCAACAGACAACGCATCTGACCTATTGAAAGAATTGAAGCTTTCTTACAACAAAGCAAGACAAGCAGCCATTACCAACGAAATCCTCGAGATTGTTGGTGGTGCAGCTGCGTTGGAAGAAGGATAGTCTAACACGTATTAAGGCAATTAGAAACGCCTGCTCATTTGAGCGGGCGTTTTTGTGCTTAACTGTTAAGTTTTCCTCTATTTGCCAGTTTTCAAAGCCTCAATCTCCCTTTGTTGCTCTTCAACAAGTTTGGTCAGATCCTGAACCGCTTTAACTAATAGTGGTGTAAGCTTTCCGTAATCCACCATCCAAGGGTCGGTTTTAACATCCTCGCCACCTACCGAAACGGCTTCAGGATAATGCTCAAAAAGTTGCTGGGCAATGAAGCCGGTTTGAGGATCAGTTGGCTCATCTTTAAACACATAGTCCTTTACATTTATCTGCCTCAAGGTTTCTAAGCCATATTGTGTTTCGGTAATATTTGTTTTTAGGCGGATGTCTGATGATGTGTTATATGAGACGGAATTGGAATTGTTTTGTTGAATGCGACCAATTTCTGTTTGATCTGGACGATAGAAAGCAATCATCCTAGAATTAGCACTATTGTTAGCGTTCTTACCTGCCAATATGCTAACACCGTTATAGCGTGCAGTGTTAGATGCACTGGTATTGGTGTTTCTGATATGGGCTACAAAATCTGCGTTGGTAGAACCAGATGCACTACCGGCAACTTCTAACTGATAATTGGTACCAGCAATGTTGCCAATAGAGGCTTTTCCGGATGTACTGAAATCATTTGTTACGGAGGTATAGCCGTTGTGTTCTACCCTAAGTCGTTCTGCTCCTCCCTGGGAAAGCACACGGAAAATAGGATCTCCATCGCTAGGGTTGAGCTGTGCACGAACAGAAAGACCAGCATCTGGAAAACTAAGGTCGTTTGCAGTTAACTGCATTAAGGAATTAGCATTCTGAGAATCCGTAAAATAGACACCAAAATTATTGACACGAACATCTCCTAGAACATCTAATAACGCTTGTGGCGTAATGGTACCTATTCCAACCCTGCCGCCTCTGAAATAAGAATCATCATCAGACGAAATGAAAACATCCGTGCCATTTACATTATTTCTCAGTTTAAACTCGCCACTCCCGTTTGTGCTTAGGCTTAGCGCTGCCTTTGGTGCTCCTATTGATGTGCCAAATTGAGCCATATCTGTACTGGTGGTAATTGCCGACACCACCCCAAGTCGTGCTGTGGGGCTTGGTGTTCCAATACCAATGTTTCCATCAAATGTTAGCCGCATGGTTTCTACCACGTTGCTACCATTTGGACTATTAGAGAAAATGAGGTCTCCTATATTGGTTGTGGCATTGGAAACCCGACCCACGATACTTCCTAATAGTGATGAAGACGAGAGGTCATTATCGTAGTTTTCGAACCTGAGAATTGCGTGATTGGAGTTAGTGCTTCCGTTTCTTGCGCCCCTAATAGTTATTGCACCGTCTTGTCCTGCCAGACTTGAAGGGTTGACTAATATTTGACCCTCTGAGGCATTATCTGCCGTAATATGCAGTGTGGCATTTGGTGTGTTTGTGCCAATACCTATTTTTCCATTGTTGTCAATAACCATTCTTTCTGCTCCGAACGTGTCAAATCGGATTATATCCTCATCAGCACTTTCCTCCACCCGAATTTTGGTGTCTCTATCGGCATCTTGTAGTAGGTTAAGGGTATCAACTAGCGTTGCTGGGTTCGTCCAAACCATCGTACCATTTGCATCAGAAACTGGGACAAAACCATCGGTTTGGTTGCCATCTACCATTCTGATGGAGCCTAGAACGTGAATTTCCTCTTGTGGCGATTGTGTCCCAACCCCAAGACTTCCGTTTATGCCAACAATTTCATTATCAAACTCGCCATAAATAAGGGGCGCAGAGCTATTTGAGTTTTCTATGTAAAGCCTGTTACTGCCTGCTTCATTATGTCCAGCTTGCCTACCCAAGAATATATTGTCGCTTCCAGAAATATTGTCTCGACCAGCACTGCCTCCAATTGCAACATTACCGGATCCTGAAGCATTCTCCCTCAGCGCTCCAGCCCCAATTGCTATGTTGCTAGCTCCATCTATGTTTTTTCTCAGGCTAAGCGATCCAATAGATATGTTTGAAGCCCCAGTTGTTCGCTCCTCTTGCGATAAATAGCCTATTGCTGTATTTCCACTACCATCATCATTAAGGGTAAGGGCTCCGGCACCTAGTGCAATATTATTAGCACCAGAGGTGTTACTCTCGCCTGCAGACAATCCTAAAAAGACATTCTGATTATTTGAAAGGTCGTCTGCAGCACCGGCTTGATCTCCGATAAAAACGGAATTTCCAGAATTCTGTGGGGTAAGTGTTGAATTTGACATCACCCACTTTTCTTCACCCTCAATATCAAACCGAATAATATCCTCATCCACATTTTCCTCTACTTGAATCTTGGTGTCCTGATCCGCATCTTCTAAAACGTTTAAAGCGTCAGCACCGCCAAACTGAATCCATTGCGAGCCATCCCAACCTTCAAAGGTGGTTCCATTCCAGCGGATGGTTCCTGCGCCTCCAGTTGGAGCTCCTGTAGTGTTTGTGAAGTCTGTTCCAATTTTAATCGCGCCAGTTACATCTAGCATTTCTTGTGGGTTAGCAACGCCTATCCCAACACCCGACTGAGCTTTAGCTGAAAGAATAAAAACGAAAAGGCAAAGGGAGACTGATAGAATTCTGAACATCATCATCAAATTGGAGACTAAACTGTAAAGCTACCTCCCAACTAAGGCTCATCTTAGAACAAACTTGGCTCTGTCGCGGATGTCATCTTATCCAAATACCTATTTAAAAACAATTCAACCCTCTGATTATCAATATTTTAAAAACGCTTAGCACCGAAGCTGTCTCGTTGAACACATTTGTTTACAAAGCAACGAGCGTAGTACCTTCGCCACTATGTCTGGTAAGCCTCTTTTTCTTGTTCATCAATTGGTACATAGCCTTTCTTCAGCAGAGAAAACGCATTTCAAGAAATCACTTTCAAAAAGAGAGAGCGTTAAACTTGGTAGCGTTTTCGATGTGCTCAATCGCCAAAAGAATTATTCGGAAGAAGAGTTAGGGGAAAAAGTTTCGGTGGTTTACTCAAATGTGGGTGATGCAATGCGGCAATTGCAGCTAGCATTGCTTAGAAGTCTAAAGCGGTATCATAGTACGAGAGGTATTAAAAACCAACTTTTTGATATGCTATCGCAGATTGAAATTCTGTTGATCAAAGGCCAGGTGGAAATCGCCAAAAGCATCATTCTAAAGGGCACTGCACTTTCAAAAAAACACAATCTCCACACGTTCACGTTTCTTTTCCTTACGGCAAAACGAGAATTACCGATGGAACTGAAGGGGAAAACGTACCAAGCTCTAGAACAACTAAATGAAGAGCGAAAAGCAGAGGCAAAGAATCAATTGTTGGTAGCTCAACTCGGAGAGTTGATAGACAATGTAAACCGATATGGAAAAAGAGATGTTCCTTCAAAGCGAACGCGCACAACATTTTTTGAAGAACTTATAGACTCAGAGTTCCTTGACCCATCAAAATTTACAGATGTGCAAGCCGAGCATTTGAAATACTCGGCAATGGCTACCATTGATGGGGCCCATTTCTATTATGGCGATTGGGAACGAGCGAGAGAAGGTGCTGAAAAGATTTTGAGTAAACTTCCCGATGTAACCAAATTAACTGACGCTACGCACCGCGTGTGGGTACTGAATCAGGGTAATGTAATTTTCACTTCCAACATGTTGCTAGATGGAGCGCGCGCGTTAAGAGCACGAAATGAGCTGATGGATAGTTTGAGAATACGCAAAACGAACGAGGACGACATAAAACTGGCCAACCTATCTCAACACGACATTGTTACCCTAATGCTCTCTGGCAAATATGATGAGGCCATAGCCAGATTAGAAAACCTTATTTCTCACTTAGGTTCGTTTGAAGCGCGTGTGGTAGAAGGCACCAAAGTGCTTAGGTTAGGTCTTGCGCAGACCCTTTTTATGAAAGGAGATTATACTGGAGCAATCAAGTACGTAAATGTGCATTTACCAAATCTGAATAAATTGCAACCAACTGTTGGCTTCTATAGTAGATGGCTAGAAGTTTTTTGTGCTTACGAACTGAGAGACGAGGTGCTTTTTGATAGCAAGATACTCGCATTAAAAAGGCTCCTGAAAAAATTAGATACTGGGTTTGAATTGGAGAATGAAATTCTAGCCGTACTCAATAAAACCTTGGAGGTAAATAATGAGGAGCGCGCTGACGACTTTAAAAAACTATTCTCCAAATTTGAGAGCAAAGAATCTAAAATGGAACTTCGCTATTATTTCGCAGAATTTGATGCTGTGCATTGGCTAGAAGCTAAGGCTGCTAAGAAGTCTTATGGTGCGTATTTGACTGAGCAGTATGTTGGGGCGTAGCACGAATACCTCTCCGCTACTTGTCAGATAAACACATCGTCCAACTCCCGCATTTTTGTTTGACATATCTTCATGAATCGACTTTTACTTTTTCTCCTCCCCTTCTCCATATCAACACAAGCGCAAGACTTACTCCATTGCGGAGCAGATGAAATGCGGATTCAAACATTACAAGCCAATCCCAAGATTGCCGAGGCTGTGATTCAACGAGATGCAGAGTTGGAAGCTTTTACGAAGGAGTTTTCTGAAGCTACCCTTCGAGAACCTCAGGGTACGCTTCGAGGCGGACAGATTTACACCATTCCGGTTGTATTCCACGTCATCCATAAATATGGAAACGAGAACATTTCGAGAGATCAGATTTTGGATGGAATGCGAATCTTGAATGAGACGTTCCGCAAAACAAGAGAAGACACGGCCGATATGCATCAAGATTTTAAACCCATTCATGCTGATACAGAAATCGAATTCGCGCTAGCAACAAAAGACCCAGAAGGCAATTGCCACAGCGGCATTAACCGAATAGCGTCAAACCTTACCAACTCTGGAGATCATCGTGTAAAAGAGCTCATTCATTGGAATCCCTCAATGTATTTGAATGTGTACATCACTTCCAATGCCGCTGGATTGGCCGGACATGCTGTTTGGCCTGCAGATGCAGATACCATTCCTGCGTGGGACGGCATTGTAATTTCTCACAATTACGTTGCAACCATTGGAACCTCCAATCTAACGCAGAGCGTGGTGTTTGCCCATGAGTGCGGTCATTATCTCAACCTCCACCACATTTGGGGCGGGAATAACGTTCCTAACTTCTACTACTTACCTGTTGGTCAAGCTGCTAACTGCTCGGAAGACGATTTGGTTGGAGACACACCAAACACCATTGGTTGGAGTAGCTGTAATCAGAACAGTGCATCATGCGAAAACGTGCGGGACAATGTTCAGAACACGATGGATTATTCTTACTGCAACGTGATGTTTACTGAAGGGCAAAAAACACGAATGCGCGCTGCCTTAAACTCTCCTATTGCCAATAGAAATAACTTGTGGACTCCAGCAAACCTGATTGCTACAGGGGTAAATCTTGAACCCGCATTATGTGAAGCAGATTTTGAAGCAGACAACACGCTAATCTGCGATCCAAGTGGAGGTGCAGTAAACTTCACCAACACATCTTATCACGGAGAAATTGACTCCGTTTATTGGGAATTCCCAGGTGGATTTCCTCCCTTCTCTGTACTTCCTAATCCCGTTACCACCTACTACAATCCTGGCATTTTCAGCGCAAGCTTAACCGTATTTTCTGAAGGAAACTCAGCAACCATTACCAAGGAAGACTACATCACTTTTGTAGAAGATTCTTCTCATACCTACCCATTCTGGGATTGGTTTGAAGGAAACTCTAATTTGAATGGTGCGCCATGGATTCAGAAATCATTTGACACAGACAATAACTGGGAGATAACAGAAGTGGCATCTCATAGTCCGAGTCATTCCGTTTGGGTTGACAATTGGGATAATCAACTCTTGACGGTTGACCAATTGTACGGGCCAGCATTAGACTTGTCTAACGCATCGCAAATGCGATTGGCTTTTAAGTATGCGTTTGCGTCTCAAACCGAGGCAACCAACAGCACAAAGTTGCAGGTACAAGTGCGTGAAGACTGCTTTTCAAATTGGTCAACAAGACTAACCATTAACGGTTCTAACCTTGCAACGGCCGCAAATCAAGAAGCTCCATTTGTTCCTACTCCGTCAGAGTGGATTGCAGAATCAATCAACATTCCATCCAACTACTTAGAAGAAGAATTTGGGTTCAGGTTTGTGTTTACATCAGAAGGAAACAACCGCTTATTTTTGGATGATATTAACGTTGATATTGCTGCTGGAATTGAAGATTTGGGCTCTCTGGTTAGCAACTTGTCTCTCTATCCAAATCCGGCAAGCCGCAACCTAACTGTAGATTTTGAATTAGCTGAAGCTACAGATATCGAATTTCAAGTTATTGATGTGCTTGGAAAGCAATTGCTAGCTTTACCTCAATCGGCATACACCGCAGGTTCAAACAGCCAAAACGTTGGGTTAGAATCTATAAAGCCCGGAATCTATTTTCTTGTCATCAACTCAAAAGAGAATCAAACGGTAAAAAGATTCATCATCATTTAACAACCAATAATTCTTACACCATTATCTTAGCGCCAAATAATCGACACATGAAAAAAAATCTACTCTACACACTTATCGGATTAGCATCGGTTTTCGCAACCACTTCTGTTTTTGCGCAAAACGCTGGCTTAGCAAATCCAGTTATAACTGAGATTATGTACAATCCGCCAGAAGCCGGCAACGACTC
>JBMYXX010000082.1:0-10281 GCA_049608805.1 Flavobacteriales bacterium
GATAAGGCTTTCCAATTGACTTGGGAGAGTGAGTTGAATGACTAATTGACCAAAATGACCAATCGATTTTTCTATCTGTTTGCCGTACTATTTTTATTGTCTTGTTCAGACGATAAACGCACGGAGGTAAAACATTCAAACCTCATTTTAGGATTGGCGTCAACTGTTAGTTTGCCAGTTGAAAGTCCTGCCGAAATCAATCTTGCGGATTTCATTCTCGAAATGGAGTTACTGGACAGCGTTTCGATAAAGACACCATTTTCCGTCACCCTGACTCGAGAAGGCTCTTTTGCTCAACTTACATGGAATACCGAAATACCACCAATCTCCGAACTTAAGTTATGGTCAGACGGAATCGCTTCTTCAATCATTTTGGTCCGCTCAAAAAAGGAAGCAGTCGAACTAACCTATTCTGGAGAGGCTGAATCGGTTCAAGTTGCAGGAGAATTCACAAGTTGGAGCAGTAAGAATCAAGATTTCGAACAGGAGGGAAGCGAATGGAGTAAAACGATTTACCTCGACCCAGGATTGTATCAGTATCAAATTGTTGTTGATGGCACTTGGATTATGGATCCTGCAAACGCTGATAGCGTTGATAATAATGTTGGTGGATTCAATTCTTTGCTAAACGTTGGAAACTTAGATGAGAATGGTGCTCCACTCATCCTTACCAAAACGTCTGACCAAGCTAATGTTAGGTTCGAGTTTAAGAATGAACCGACTGAGATTTTTGCAGTTTGGGAAAACCACCTTTTGCCGTCCGAGATGGTTGGACTGCAGGGAAGTGAGTTAACTGTCGGGCTTCCAATTCTCGCGCAGCAAGCACCGAATTCTACCTTAAGAGTTTGGGCTTACAATGAGAACGGAGTTTCTAACGATATCTATGTGCCACTTCAAAATGGTAAGCCGATTTTGAAACACGATGAGGTAAAGCGAACTGAGTGGCACTCGGCTCAGATGTATTTTATGATGGTTGACCGTTTCATTAATGGAGATACGCTTAACGACAAGCCGGTTGACGACCCTGAAATTCATTACAAAGCCAACTATCAAGGTGGCGACTTGGCTGGGATTCATCAAACAATGGATAAAGGTTATTTTGATGATTTGAGCATGAATACGGTTTGGGTCTCGCCAATTACTCAGAATCCTGAAATTGGATATGTTGAGTATCCAGCTCCGCACAGAAAGTTCTCGGGTTACCACGGTTATTGGCCAGTTTTGAATACGGTTGTTGATTATAGGTTGGGAACTTCAGATGAACTCAAAAGTCTGATTGATGGTGTCCACGACAACGACATGAATATCATTCTTGATTTCGTTTCTAATCACGTTCATGAAGACCATCCAGTTGTTGTGGATCATCCAGAATGGCGAACTAAACTGGACTTAGATGATGGTAGAAAAAACATCCGCATTTGGGAAGACCAGCGATTAACAACTTGGTTCGATACGTTCTTGCCGAGTTTAGATCATTCCATTCCTGAAGTGACCGAAATGCTCTCGGATACTGCTTTGTTTTGGGTAACGGATTATGAATTTGATGGCTTCCGACATGATGCTGCCAAGCATATCCCGCAAGATTTTTGGCGGACGCTGACTAGAAAAATTAAGCAACGTGTTATAGTTGAGAATGACCGTCCGATTCTTCAGATGGGAGAGACCTTCGGAAGTCGTGAATTGATTGGTTCTTACATCGGCTCTGGAATGATGGATGGAAAGTTCGACTTCAATCTGTATTTCGATGCACGAAATGTATTCGCTTTAGATTCCGAAGATTTTGACCGATTAGGAACATCACTTCGGTCAACGTTGAGTTATTACGGCCATCATCACTTGATGGGAAACATTACGGGAAACCACGATTTACCGCGCTTCATAACATATGCTGGCGAAGCAATTGAATTTGGGGAAGACGAAAAGGAAGCTGGCTGGAACCGAGAAATTAAGGTCGAAAATCCTGTTGGATACGATAAGTTGAAGCAGTTGATTGCTTTCATGTGGACTATTCCGGGAATACCTGTAATGTATTACGGAGATGAGTTTGGAATGCCAGGAGCTGGAGATCCAGATAACAGGCGGTTAATGCGTTTCGATTTGTCGGATGAGGAAAGTGAAACTCTAGAAACTACAAAAGCAATTACTAAGCTCAGAAAAGAGCATTTAGCACTTCAGTTCGGAGATATTTACGACATCTGTGCCGATGGCAAAATGATGCATTATCGCAGAAAATATTTCGATGATGAAGTCATTGTCGTCTTCAATAAAGACAGCTCGCAGCACATGCTTCCGCTCCATGACGAAACTGGAGAGTGGACAGCAGAATTCGGAAGTAAAATGCATTATGAAGGCGGAAACCTGGAAGTTCACATTCCAGCTTATGGCTTTGAAATCCTCATAAAGGATTAAACACAAATGATTATTGATTAACCGATTACAATGAAACACACATTTTTTCTTCCGATAACTATCGGGATTTCCATTTTTCTTTTTTCCTGTTCAAATCCACAGCCAGCAGTTGAGGAACCTCAGCCAACGCCAGAACCGCATTGGTCTGCAAACAGCACGATTTACGAGGTTAATCTTCGTCAGATGACAGAGGAGGGAACTTTTAGAGCCTTTCAGGAGCAGCACTTAGATCGTTTGGCAGAAATGGGAATTGAAATTCTCTGGTTCATGCCAGTTTATCCAATCGGTGAGGAGAATCGTAAGGGAACGCTTGGAAGCTATTACGCGGTTAAGGACTATCAAGCCGTGAGTGCTGAACATGGTTCAATGGAAGATTTCAAAGCCTTGGTCGATGCTGCGCATGGCAAAGGCATGAAAGTTATTTTGGATTGGGTTGCTAATCACACCGCATGGGATAATGCGTGGGTTAGCGAACATCCAGAATGGTACACAAAAGACAGCCTTGGAAACATGGTTCCGCCAGTTGCCGATTGGGCAGATGTGGTTGACTTGAATTACGACAATGCTGAAATGCGCGAGGAAATGATTCAGAGCTTAGAGTTCTGGCTTCGCGAAGCAGATATTGACGGTTATCGTTGTGATGTTGCTGAAATGGTTCCGATTGATTTCTGGGTTGATGCACGAGCTAGAATTGATTCAGTTAAACCAAATTTTTTCTTGGCAGAAGGAGAATCCGCTGAATTGCATGAAGCATTTGATATGACCTATGCTTGGAGCTTTCATCATTTGATGAATGAGATTTCGAGAGGAGAGAAAGGTGCTTCAGATGTTAAAGCTTACTGGGACGAACAATCAAGTAAGTACAAGCCCGAAGACTACCGAATGCAGTTCATTACCAACCATGATGAGAATTCGTGGAATGGAACAGCCATCGAACGAATGGGGGATTACAGAAAAGCGTTCGCGGTAATGAGTTTTACCGTTCCTGGAATGCCACTTATTTACAGCGGTCAAGAAGCTGATATGAACAAACGTTTGGCATTTTTTGAGAAAGATGCGATTGATTGGAGTAATGATTCCTTAGCAGGTTTCTACAAGAATCTTGTTTCCATTAAAACGAATATTGAAGCCCTTTCTACAGGAGAAAGCGGAGCGCCAATCAAATTCATTGATTCGGGTAATGAGCGTGTTGTGGTTTATTCAAGAACAAACGACTTTCAGGAAGTGATTGTTATGCTGAATTTTTCTGACCAAGATGCTTCAATCAGTCTCGAAGGAGAAGAGTATCAAGGCTTGTACTCAAGTCTAATTGACAATGGGTCAATTGATGCACACGGCAACTTCGCTTGGAAATTACCAGCTAACGGTTATCAGGTTTTTAAGGTCAAGATGTAGTAGGCGCGTCTTGCCGAAAAAGTACTTCTGTTAGATGCTATGTTCGTGCTGTTGCGGATTTAACGTTTTTACAAATGTTAACCGAACACGTTCTGAGCGGATGAAATAGGGTATCCAAATAGCAGCTGCAAAGGTTGCTCTGAAAACAGATTTAGCGTCTTCCGCGCTAAACTCAATTCCAATGAGGCCAGCTAGGAGCAGATCAGTACCAATCAAAAGAAAACTGGTAGCGTAAAAGGCTTTGATCCATTTTGGGGCACTCGTTCTTTTGGAGTAAAGTTGAATTGCGGTGAATACGCTGAACACGATAAAAATCGTGTTCGTAATAAGTTCAAAGACAATTAGAAGTCCGTGATTGAAATTTGGCCCATTAGGTCCTTCAGAAATAAAATCAATTGCAACGTTTGAGAAAAAACCTCCTGAAACAAGATTAAAAAACATTATAAATGGAGATACAGTAATTCCAATCATTGGAAGAATTAGCCATCCACCAAATGCAGAAGCAATTGGGTTCGCGGATTTGGAGACAGGGTCAAACGAAGTGTGGATGGTCCATAGCCCCACGCTTGCAGCTATTGTTGTAATGATACAAATGAGTATCAACCAATAGCTTACGCTTTCTTCAGACTCACCTGGGTACCAAAGAGAGTACCCTAGGTCATTCCAGATGTCATCTATTTTAGCATTGTAGCTGGCTATTTCTTCTGCTTCAACATAGTCTCTAGTGGTTTTGAAGTTATAGACCATACTTAGTTTTCTGCCTTCAATGCTAATGCGGGAGTTGTATTTTACCCCATTACCCTCTATTTTATTTTTTGTCTCAGTAATATTCCAGTCTTCATGTAGGTCACATTCAATCACGTGTCGCACAATCTGAGGGTGAATTAATTTGTAAGGTGAATCGCGAATTAAATCCGATGGTGATTTAAGATAACCCGAGATTGTTTTTGGAAAAAACTCACAAGTGATAGATCCATCACTAGAAGAGTCTGGGTTTGTCCAAAAATCATTAACCTGGTAAAACTCATTAACGGTAACAACATTGAGCGCAGAATCGTCTTCGAAAGTAAACGGCTTACCTAATTCTATTCCAGGATACACACTGGCGTAAAAATCTAGGTACGTATCTGATATTTCTTCATGAATAGTACTGGTGAAATAATTACGGATACTGGAAGCCGAGTATCCAGTATAGATGGTTGTAATATTTAGTGTAACTGCAGTTGTGAAGTCATGGCTAATAAACCGTTCGGTTGTTTCAATTACATCTGTGGGCTTTACATCTACACTTACCAAAGATGCTTGGTTGGGTTTAATAACAAGGGCCTTGCCGTACCGTGGTGTAGGTATTCGTTCCAATGGTCCACAGGAGGTACTCATCGTTGGATCTATCCAAATTTGGTTGTCTCGGAGATGCGCAACTACGATACAATGGTCAAATTCCATAGGGCTTGGAAGTTTGCTCGCTACGCTATCTCGTTCTCGCGTATTTACTAAAGCAGGATAGGCCTCGAATCCGAATTCATTTAGGATGCTTACCAAGAGAAGAGACTTGTCTTTACAGTCTCCATATTTGTTCCTGAAAACTTCATCTACCGGATGTGGTTTATATGCACTTATACCGGCTTCAAGCCCTAGGTAGCGCACCTGCTCTTGCACCATGGAAATGGCGGTTCGCATTTTCTCCTGATCACTTAAATCTTCTGATTGTTTTTGATTTACCCAATCAGATAACTCAGAGTTTTCTGGTATAGATGTGTCGTAATGCGGAATAGCCCAATCAGCCACTTCTGACCAGTTTTTATATGTACTAACCAAAACCCGTTTATATGGATCATATCCGAAAATCCCCTCAGAATCACGCTTGGAATGAGCTGCGTCAACCAGTTTCCAATGGTATGAAACGTTAGATTCCTTGTTGGAAATAACTGGTTGCTGATTGAAGTTTACTTGTTTGATGCTCAACGAGTCTGAGTCTTTCAGAGTCAGTTTATAAGAAATCTCTCCAATTGGTTCTGAGTAGCTGAAATAGTACGTAGAGGAGTAGCGGCCTTTTTCAAGAGGGTTTCTTCCTATTCTACTAAAACAGTATTCAATCTCATCCCCAACCCTAATGTCATCAAGTATGCAAAATGCGGTAAGATTTCCATCGTAGATGTAGCTTTCCGAACTACGTTCTTGCTGAATGACGTTAAACGAGTCATCTGTCAATCGGTTGTACGACTCACCATCCCTGATAACATTAATAGAATGGATTTTCAATTTTTGATAGGCGGGGTCAAAAGTCAGGGAAATGTTACCACAAGACTGAAGCCCATCCGAAGCCAGATTTTTTTTTCGAATACGGATAACAGATGTCTCTTCCGGTACATTGATGTCGTATTGCAACAGCTGAAAACAGTACCCAGTATTAACTTGCTTGTTACTAATATCAGCGTGTAATCCGCCATATTCAGAAACATGCCAGGCGGGTGCGGGTGTAATGGAAACCTTCGGGTGGTTTTGCGCTTTAAGTAAATAAGGAACTGATACGATTAATAAGAGAAAACAAAGGAAAAAAGCTTTCGTCTTAAAGGAGAAATATGTGTTCATGTAATTAAGGGGTTGAAAGAAAATCAGGCCCAAAATGAAGAGTCAGACTTACGGCAACACCTAGCAGAGCGCCAACAAGTACCTCGGTTGGGGTATGGCCTAAAAATTCTTTGAGCTTTACAGTACGAACCTTACTTTCTGGAGAAAGCAACTCCTTAATCATTCGGTTTAGCACCATTGCTTGCTTGCTAGCATTTCGTCTTAACCCAGCTGCATCAAACATTACAACCGTGGCAAAACAAACGGCTAAAGCATAAGTGGTTGAGTCAAATCCATCAATTAAACCAACAGATGTGGCCATGGATGTTACGGTTGAACTGTGGCTGGATGGCATTCCGCCTGTTGCAAAAAGGATGGTCCATTTAAACGTCCTTTTTT
Source organism: Flavobacteriales bacterium (assembly GCA_049608805.1). Classification (GTDB taxonomy): domain Bacteria; phylum Bacteroidota; class Bacteroidia; order UBA10329; family UBA10329; genus UBA10329. Next base: position 6,775 of record JBMYXX010000082.1, read on the forward strand.
TGAAACCTACAGTGATGATTTTTGCCGTTTGCGCAATAAGATTTGCAACAACAAACGAAAGCATTACTTCCCAACCTGTATGGCGTATGTCAATCAGAAAATCTATCATCGAACACTTTCGAGAATGCTAAGATAACTTGAATAACGTGTTTTGGGAATTGTACCAGCTTCAACCGCCTTTTGTACTGCACAAGAAGGTTCGTTTACGTGTTTGCAGTTGTTGAATTTGCAGCTGTCTGAGGTCTCAAAAATCTCAGGAAAGAAGTGCGAAATTTCGGCTGTATTCATGTCTATCATCCCAAACTCCTTAATTCCGGGAGTATCTATAATAAAACCACTTCGCTTTAGTGCATGCATTTCTGCATAAGTGGTAGTGTGCGTTCCTTTATGATGAACATCCGATATTTCTGAGGTAGGAATGTCTAAGTTGGGTTGTAGAACGTTTATCAGCGTACTTTTTCCAACGCCAGAATGACCAGAAACTAGCGTCACTTTTCCGTTCATCCAATCCTCAATATCCGTTATCCCATTTTCTTCTATGGCAGAACCTGTAAAGACTTTGTAGCCAATAGACTCGTAGCAATTTTTGTATTCGTTCTGAAGTTGAATCGTTTCTTCAGAATCATTCAAATCACATTTATTAATAAAGATGCTGGCAGGAATTTTATATGCTTCTGCGGTACATAAAAACCGATCAATAAAGCCGTAGGAAGTTCTTGGTTGATGAACCGTGGCAATAATAAGTGCCTGATCAACATTGGCGGCAATAATGTGTGCTTCTTTACTAAGGTTAACCGATTTGCGGATGATGTAATTCTCACGCTCCAGAATTTTCTCAATTATTCCTTGGTTTTCGGAGTTAGGCTCAAGCGTAATTTCAACCTTATCGCCAACAGCAATTGGACTTGTTGTTCTAAGCCCTTTAATTCGGTAATTGCCCCTTAGTCTGCATTCAATTACGGTAGAATCGCGCAGCAAAACAGAACTCCAGCTTCCTGTGTTTCTAATAACGGTACTAATAAATCGTTCTGCCATTGGTTGCAAAGATACTCTGTGCAACAAGGTGGTTTGTTAATTTCACGCACAAATTCTTTTACATGTCGATAAAAGTTGATCAGGTAACTAAAATTTATGGCCAGCAAAAGGCTTTAGATGCTGTTTCGTTTGAAGTGAAAAAAGGGGAAGTGTTGGGTTTTCTAGGACCAAATGGTGCGGGAAAATCTACCATGATGAAAATTATATCTTGTTTTATTCCACCAACTTCTGGTAAAGTTGAAGTTGCAGGTTTTGATGTCCTTGAAAACTCGATGGATGTGCGGAAATTGGTTGGTTATCTACCAGAAAGTAATCCTTTGTACTACGATATGTACGTGAAAGAATACCTGCAATTTGTTTGTGGTATGTACGGGATTAAGCAAGATGCGGCTAAACGCATTGAGGAAATGGTGGAGGTAACCGGTTTAGGGAGAGAGCAGCACAAGCAAATTGGTCAGTTGTCTAAAGGTTTTAAGCAACGTGTTGGTATAGCGCAGGCAATTATTCATAATCCAGAGATTCTCATTTTAGATGAGCCTACTTCGGGATTAGACCCCAACCAATTGGTAGATATTCGTGAGCTGATTACCACCTTGGGTAAAGACAAAACGGTTATGTTTTCGTCTCATATTATGCAAGAAGTAGAGGCCGTCTCTGATCGTATCATCATCATTGACAAAGGAAAGCTGGTTACGGATAACAAGGTTTCTGAAATGGGAGAAGCAACATCGCAAGCCGTAATTGTGGAGTTTGATTCAGAGATTTCCATCGATTTGCTCAATCAAATTAAAGGAATTGAAACGGTAGAGTCCCTTGGCGCTAACACGTATAAGCTTGTTGGAGTTTCGAATCAAGATTTAAGAAAAGCCATTTCTAGCTGGGCGCAAGACAATAAAGTTCTGGTTCTAACATTGAAGCAAGAAGATCAGGATTTAGAACAGTTTTTTAGAAAACACACCTCTTAAATAAAGTTTTTAAAGACTATTTGATGTAGTACTAAAAGTTTTACCTTGCGCAGCTGAAATCAAGACAAAATACATTGTTGATTATTAAACTTATATAAATGGCTTATTTATTTACATCAGAATCAGTTTCAGAAGGGCACCCAGATAAAGTGGCCGATCAGATTTCTGATGCAATGCTAGACGAGTTTCTTCGTCATGATCCGGATTCAAAGGTTGCTTGCGAGACATTCTGTACTACAGGATTAGTGGTTGTTGGTGGAGAGATTACATCAGGCGGAGAAGGAAAAGTAAACGTTGATAAAATAGTTCGCTCTACGGTTGAAAAAATCGGATACACAAAGGCATCTTATAAATTCGATTCTGAGAGTTGCGGAGTTATTTCTGCAATACACCAGCAATCATCAGATATACTCCAAGGAGTAGAGTCTGACCAAGGTTTGCATAAAGAACAAGGTGCAGGTGACCAAGGGATGATGTTTGGGTATGCTACAAACGAAACCAACACACAGATTCCTATTTCGCTTCAAATATCACATATGATTTTGCTAGAAATGGCAGCCATCCGCAAGGAAGGGAAAATCATGAAGTACTTGAGCCCAGATAGTAAGTCTCAGGTTACCATTGAGTACAACGATAGAGGAAAAGCAGTATCGGTTCACACCATTGTTGTTTCAACTCAGCACGAAGATTTTGATGAGGAAGAAGCAATGCTTGCCCTTATTAAGAAGGATGTACGAGAAATCGTTCTTAAAAGAGTAATCAAAAAGCTTCCTAAAAGAGCCAGAAAATTGTTCGGAAGAGGATGGGAAGACAGAGTGATTCTACACGTAAACCCAACCGGTAAATTCGTAATTGGCGGACCTCATGGAGATGTTGGTCTAACTGGAAGAAAGATTATTGTTGACACCTATGGAGGAAGAGGAGCTCATGGTGGTGGTGCTTTTTCTGGAAAGGATTCTTCTAAGGTTGATAGAAGTGCGGCTTACGCTGCACGGCACGTAGCAAATAATTTGGTTGCTGCTGGAGTTTGTGATCAGGCCCTTGTACAGGTTGCCTACGCAATTGGAGTTGCAGACCCAGTAAGCTTATATGTAAATACGTATAAAAGCTCTAGGTCTTGGATAGATGGTAAGAGGCTAAATGATGGACAAATTTCTGCTATTGTGGCTGAGATTTTTGACATGAAACCAGCCTCTATTGTTGAACGATTTGGACTTAAAAACCCGGTGTTCTCAGAAACGGCTGCTTATGGTCATTTTGGTAGAGAGTGCTATACCAAAGAAGAAGAAGTTTATTACAAAGGTGAGGGGGTAACAGAAAGAGACGGAAAACTATATAAGCAAGTTGAAGTGTTTGCTTGGGAAAAGTTAGACAAAGTACAAGAGTTGAGAGATGCTTTTGAAATGGATGACGTAGCCGTTTTACCACACTCAGCTTACTAAGAAGAGAATTGCTAGAATAAAAAAGGGTCAGATTTATCTGACCCTTTTTTTGTGCTTTACTTTTT
>JBMYXX010000083.1:0-10226 GCA_049608805.1 Flavobacteriales bacterium
GTTCCAATTATTGTTCGTTTACAAGGAACCAACGCTGTTGAAGCAAAAGAGATTATTGACAATAGCGGACTGAAGGTGATGTCTGCCATTGCATTAAAAGAAGCTGCTGAAAAAGTACAAGAAGCGCTTTCTTAAAACGTGACTTCAGACCTGCTAGGTTTTTAAAACCTAGTAGGTCTTACTAATTAGAAGCCCTTTCGCGAAAACGAAAGGGCTTTTTTGTTGTTCTAATTTGGGCGGTTTCGTTTGTCCTCTGAGGTAGGAAGAGTCTCAGAGATTCCTCGTACCTCGGAATGACAAAATCGGGTTGGTGTTTAGTGTCTAAATCCAGCCTTTCAGTTTGTAATATGCAATAGCGCAGTACTCACGCAGCACAAGAATTTCGTATTTCAAGTAGCTCCAAACGTTATAGCGCCAAGCTAGCACCACATTTTCCCCTTTGTTCTTTTTCCCGTTTAATCTCTTTTCGCTGATTGGTTTCTCGAAAGATGGAAGTCCGCCAACGTTATTTAAACCCGCTTTATGCAAACTTCTAACCGCACGGTACATGTGCTCAGGACTGGTAATGACCAAGGTTGGTGAATCAATATTTCCACCTAACATTTCAGCAATCAGAACCGATTGAGAATGTGTGTTGTGTCCATGAGGCTCGAAGCTAATTCTAGCACTATCAACTCCACGGATTTTTAGCTCGTTAGCCATTAAGTCTAGCTGATATGTATCTAGACTGTCCTCGCCAAAAGGCAAAGCGATTATAACAGAAGCATCTTCATATTTGTTAGCGGCCTCGGCTGCATAGTAGGTTCTCATTAGTCCATTTGGACTAGGCATTCCGCTACCGCCAAAAACCACAATTGTTTCTGGGTTTTCCTTGAGTGATTCTGTTGATGTTCCGAGCTGATGATAGGCGAGATAGGGGAGGTCGGTGAAGGCTAAAGCAACCATCAGCAGAAAGAAAATTCCGCTGGAAAGTGATAAATACTTAAAAAGGCTTTTGACGCTTTTCATCCTAGCATTTCGAAGGAACCAGTGTACTCTATTGGGTCTTCTCCAGTAATATTGAGTTCAATGTAATAGAGATAAACTCCGTACGGAAGCCGGAAGTTGTTGTAAGTCCCATCCCACCCAGGCTGATCATTATCTGCTTCAAAAACTCGGGTTCCGTCTAGGGTTCTTACTTCCCAATGAATACTAGTGGGTTGATACGCCAATCCATCATTAGTCGTGTAATAAAGAGGAAACCATGTGTCATTTATACCATCCAGCCCATTTGGTGTAAAGCCAGTTGGGATATAAAGGTTCCTAGTGCAATAGTTTAGCTGTAGAAGAAAACTGGTTGTGTCGGAATCTGTAAAACCAAAACACTTGATTACCTCCCAACCGAATGGATGGTTTGGTAGAGCAAGCGGCTGTACATTCCCAAGAAAAATTTGATTTTGAAATCCACTGTACCAATGCACCGAATCGAAGGGAGTGGAACAAGTGATTATGAAATTGTCAAAATCTTCTTGACCCGAAAAGCAAATGACAGAATCAACCGTTACATCAATTTCTTGCTTAGCGTAATATTGAGGCAGTTTTGGTTCGTCTTTAAAGCATCCACTCAAAATTGGAATTAGAATAAAAAGGAGAAATCGTCTCATCTGTTCCAGGCTCTTATTTGATATCTGATTCCAACCTGTACTCCAGCCGGTCCAGCAATTTTATTCATCGTTTCATCTATGTAAGATGAACCACCTACTTCTACAACTAGGTAGTCTTTTAGTTGATATCCAGCCCGGAAGGTAAATCGGTTCAAATCAGCAATTCCTAATTGGCCATAGACTACGTCTTTATATGTGATAGTGGCAAAAGCCGAGAAAAAGCCAAAGTTGTTTGTTGCTTTATCTACAAGTCTGTCGGAATTATTTGCATAGAAATGACCGTAAACCGTTTTGATTCGTCCAACAAATTCAGGCGAGATAGTAACTCCATCTCCAACGTTGAAATGGTATGCCGCTCGAAGTTTGTTCGTTACCTCAGAAGTTGGCATTCCCGCTAGAGCCCAAGTTCCATTTGGTCCATTCTGAACCGAATAGTCAAAGGAGAATCTCTTCCAATAATATTTCAGACCAGCATTCACGTAAGGTAAAGCGCGTTGGTCACTTGGTCTTTGTTCATGTGTTGGATATACAAGACCATATCTAGGATCTACCATATCGCCAAATACTAAGTTATCCCAGTTGTCAAGTTTTGAAAACTGAATTGTAAAAGACACGCCAAGAATCAAGAAATGGTCTTTGACAAGTTTGATGCGATGAGATTGAGCAAGTTGAACTCGATGATACCAGTGACGTATTTCTTTTTCGCGAGTGTAATAGAGTCCCAATCCCCAATTCTGTTTCGGACCTCCAAACGGCATGTCAATAAATGCCTCATGTTTCATGAAACCTAGTTCGAGATTTCCATCCTCATTAGGAATTCCCATCGCTAAGTTTTTCATCCTAAAACGATAAGCAATAGCTAGTTTTCGGTCGAAGCCAGCTAGTGCTGGGTTGTCAACAAACGTCCAAACCGAACGGCTGTAAATTTTGTCTTCTTGAGTAAAACCCAAAGTGTTCCACTCGTCTGATTTAAATGTTGGAACGGCTTTCTTTTCTTGAGCAAAAGCTAAGAATGGCAGTAGTATTAATATGAGAGTTCCAAGTCGCACCACAGCAAGGTAACAACTAACAGCTTGTAACGGAATTTAGTATTTCAGTTAATGGGCTTTAGACCAACAACCTTTTCAGCAAACTTGAAGGTTTCTTCTTTCACACTCTCAACATCGTTGGAGCGTAGTGGATTGGTAATTATATGCGCTTTTACCTCTGAGAATTCAATCATTCGTTTTTGTGATTCCTCAGTACCAAGTTGTGGCATCATATCTCGCATGGCTTGAACTGAAACCGTTTTGTCTTGGTTCTCCTCGTCTTTGTAATAGCATCCAACAAAAACGGGCTGAGTGATTTTGCCGAAAGTTTCGGAGGTCATGGTTGCATCAATCAAAGACCGAGTTGCCAATAACCCCTCAATCCGATAACTGGTTTGCCAGTATTTCTTGTATTCATCTGGCGCTTCGTAGGAACGATTATTTCCTCCCATAACAAGCCTTGTAAGTTGCAATCCCCACGGTTTGGTGAGGATTTTAGAGTTGGAATCGTAGATGTCGATGTTGGGAGAATAGCAGATTACAGCTTCTATTTCAGAATCGTGCGCGGCTAAATACAAACCAAGGGTTGCGCCCGTAGAACCGCACATAAGTATCACTTTATCGCCAAGCGTTTTTCCAATGGCGATGGCTTGTTTTGCTGATTGCAAGTAGTTCTCTGGAGTTAAATCGATAAGCGCATCAGGACTGTCTAATCCGTGGCCATACAATCTAGTTAGGTAGAGATTACAACCATAGCGCCTGGCAAAATCCGTGTGAACGGGAGAACCTTCTTCGTGCGAAGCACTCAAACCATGGAGGTAAACAACAGCGTATTCTGTTTTAGCAACCGAATCATTTGACCAAAAAATTTTGGCTTCGTTTCCTGCTTTCAGATTCTCAAATTTAGACTCAGAAAAGGCTACATATTTATCCAGTATATCAACTGGAACCGAATTAATGTAAGGGCTTGGGTCTAGGTCTGGAACTGGTGTTTTTGGGCCAAGCATGAAGCCAATAGAAAGCACAATCACTAAGCTCAATGCTATGTAAGCTATCCGTTTCAAGTCGTTCCTTTTACATCCAGAGCATCCCGAATTCCGTTACCCACCAGCGTAAAAGCGAGTACCATTAACAGGATTGCCGCGCCAGGAATTACAGCCAGATAAGCTTTATCCATAACAATGTAGCCGTAATGGTCTTTAATCATTCCGCCCCAACTTGGAATTGGAGGCTGCGCGCCAATACCTAGAAAGCTCAAACCTGCCTCAATTAAAATTGCTCCGGCAAAGTTGGCGGCAGAAATCACAATAACAGGTCCTAAAATATTGGGAAGAATGTGCCTGAAAATTGTGCGAAAGCCAGAATAGCCAAGCGCTCTGCATGCTTCCACAAATTCCTTCTCTCGGATACTTAGAATTTGTCCTCGAACAATTCTTGCAACTTCAACCCACATGGCTAAACCAACAGCTATAAACACTTGCCAAAATCCTTTCCCCATTGCTAGCGTGATGGCAATAACCAATAGCAACAGCGGAATACTCCAAACTACCGTTACAAACCACATTACCACGTTATCAATCCAACCACGGAAAAAGCCAGCAAGTGAACCCATTAGAATTCCGATGAGAAGTGAAATGCCAACGGCAACAAAACCAATGCTGAGTGAAATTCTCGTTCCCAGAATCATTCTGCTGAGGAGGTCTCGTCCAAATCTGTCTGTGCCCAGCCAGTAGGTTTGCGTTTGGATTAATTGAGCTTCTATCTCGCTTTGTGAGAGATTAAACCTTGAGATAGAGTAGGCCACAACCTCACCTTCGTTTGGTGTGTCTCCCGTAAATTTTTCGATAATCAGAGAATCCTTTCTGAAGGAATGAGAATGAATTGGAACCCATGAAAATGCCTCAGGCTTCCCGTTCATCATGCGGTCAAAGAATCCAACTTCTTCGGTTGTCTCTCTTGGAATTTTTAGAAAAGTAAAAGTCGAGCCCGGCTTCTTAGCAGCTAATTCAATAATCTGTCGGTTAGCATTCGGACTTCCATCTGGTGCGATTATAGGCCCAAGAATGGCAAGAATTACGGCAAGAAAAATAACGGTAAGTCCGAAAACTGCAGCTACATCTTTCCTGAATTTGGCTTTTGCCAGCTGACCTAATGATTTGCCTTTCTCGCTAGTCATTGATCTTTATTGTTCGTCCTTTCCAAGTGTATTTTTTGCTATTCCCGAAGATGCCAAGAAAGGTAACGTAAACCGCAACGAAAATTTCAGTCATCAGAATATTTGCAATGCCACAATGCGGTTGAAGGTCTCGGCTAACCGTTCTTGTCAGTACAAGGTCGAGTAGCGTTTTGATGAACAGAACCCACATTAACTTGCTTGCCCAAGCAGAACCAAATCCCACTATAATTGCAATGAGCGAAGCAAAGGCTGCCACATTTGCCAGGTAGGTAATGATGGCGGTAGCTTTGACCAATAAACTAGAATATCCGCTTCGCTTGGATAACCAGCGTTTTCGTTGTTGCCAAAATGCAGAAAATGTAGCTTCGGGTTTTGTGAGAACAGCAGATTCGTAGTGCTTTACAAACCTTACAGATTCTAGCCACTTTTCGCTAAAACTTAGCATCGTGAATACATCGTCACCAGATGGATTGTCTGAGTTACCGTAGCCGCCAATTTTATTAAACGAGGCTTTATCAAAAAACAGATTAGCTCCGTTTGCCATAATGGGTTTCTGCTGAGCAGCAAAGCCACCTGTCAATCCCATTATTGCCAGCATTTCCATGGATTGCGACTGCTGTAAGACTGTGCCGTTTCCATCAAAAACAATTGGTCCCAACAACATTTTGGTTTGGTTTTCAACCCAATGAGAAGTCATGGTTATGAGCCATTCCGATGGGACTCTGCAATCTGCATCTACGGTTGCTATTGTTTCAAACTGGGCTGAATCTATTCCTTTCTGTAATGCCGATTTTTTACCTGATTCTATTCCATTTGTAAGAACTTTCAGATTGCTGAATTCTGATTTGAGACTTTCAGCTTTAGCGTGTGTTTCATCATCAGAATTATCGTCAATTACAATCAATTCAAACAAATCTGAGTTGTAGTTCTGGTTGAAAATATCTCGAATGACTGTTTCTATATTCTCGGATTCATTGCGTGCCGCGATAAGAATGCTCACTCCAAGGAAAGGCTCTTTTTCTTCCTCAACCTTGAGTTTTTTCCATCCAGAAATGGCGTAAATAATCATGGTCGAATACAGCGCTATCACCACATAGCCAATTGCAATTAGCATGTAACCGAAATCTTGCATCAATCAGATTTACGGAAGAAGCGGAGTTGAAAAATGAACAGAACTCCAATCAATGCTGGAACCGCCAAGTTGATAAGCCAAAGCATTGAGCTTGCAGACACAATTCCGGAAACGTTGTTGGATAGAATTTCTAGAAACTTGGTTGCTACAGCGCCACGCGTAACAAGCTCAGTGATTGCGATTGTCGGAACAGCTGTCATAACGAAGTAGGTCATAGAAATCATCATCATGGCATCGCCATAATTAACGCTAACATCAAAGATTCTGAGTAGCAGATAAAACTGGAAAGTAAACACCATGTAACGGCCTAGACTGGCAAGAAAAACCTTCCAAAGTGTTGCGGTTGTGTGGTATTGGAAAACTTCTGCATAATGGTAAAATCGTTCAGGAATTGGTGAACGCTTGATAATGTTGGTTAGCAATCTTGTGTTCAAGAAAAGAACAACCAAAAAAGCGGCAACACCGAGTAGGAGAACGCCAATCAAATTGTATTGCAATGGCGTTAACGGGCTAATTCCAACATGATTAGGAATAAAGAAAATGGAAGCGACAATTCCAGTAACAAGCGTTACTACTAATTGCGCATAGCTTCCAACAATTGTGAAAAGTGTGGCGTCAATTCGGTCCGCTTTTTTGAGGTGAAAAATTCGTCCACCGTATTCTCCAACTCTGTTGGGAGTGAAAATGGCAATGGTAATTCCTGAGAAGATAGCCTTCAAGGATTTCAGCATGGAGATTTTCTCAATATGCTGAATCAGCGTTTTCCATTTGTACGCCTCAAGTGTCCAGTTTATCAGCATAAGGAAAACTAGGCCAATTAGGTAGGGGAGTTTCTTGACTCCTAAAAGGAATTCAATTCCGAAACTTAGGTCGGTTTCTTGGCCTTTGAGTTGGACTTCTCTGTAGATGAATCCCAGAGCCACTAAAGCAATGACGAACTTGATCAGAAGTCCGATGTTTCTCTTTCGAAAAAGGTCTTTGCTCATTACAGTTTAAAGGAAACAAAAAAGGATGAGGGCGACCTCATCCTTTCTATTCACAATATTGTGGTTGATTATCTTTCAGATAAGCCAGTGTACTGACGCTCGTTTTCTCCAGTGTAAATCTGACGTGGGCGGCCAATTGGCTCTCCGTTTGCCATCATTTCTTTCCATTGAGCAATCCATCCTGGAAGACGTCCCATAGCAAACATTACAGTAAACATTTCGGTTGGAATTCCGATTGCTTTGTAAATGATACCAGAGTAGAAATCTACGTTTGGATACAAGTTTCTAGACTTGAAGTAATCATCGTTCAAAGCAACTTCTTCAAGTTGTTTTGCCAAGTCAAGAATTGGGTCATTTACACCTAATTTCTCCAATACGTCATCACAAGATTTCTTGATGATAGTAGCCCTTGGGTCGAAGTTTTTGTAAACACGGTGTCCAAAGCCCATGATTCGGAAAGGGTCGTTTTTGTCCTTCGCCTTATCAATCCACTTCTGCATGTTTCCACCATCCTTTTGGATGTTCTCCAACATTTCAATTACCGCTTGGTTAGCACCACCGTGAAGTGGACCCCAAAGAGCAGAAACACCTGCCGCGATAGAAGCGTAAAGATTCGCTCTAGAAGAACCAACAATTCTTACCGTAGAAGTAGAGCAGTTTTGCTCGTGATCTGCGTGAAGAATCAATAATTGGTCAAGTGCTTTTACAACAACTGGGTCCGGCTCGTAACCTTCAGTCGGTACAGAGAACATCATGTTTAAGAAGTTCTCTGTGTAATTGTATTTGTTCTGAGGATATACAACCGGATGTCCAACTGCATTCTTGTGAGACCATGCTGCGATTGTAGAAATCTTAGCAATCAATCTCTTAATTGTCAAGTCAATTTTGTCCTCTTCTCGGTCTGGGTCAAGGCTTTCTGGGTAGAAAGTTGAAAGCGAAATCAGGTTAGAAGCTAAAACTCCCATTGGGTGAGCTTTGCGAGGGAAGGCCTCGAAAAACTCCTTCATGTCTTCATGAATTAGCGTGTGGCGAGTGATGTTCTCTGTCCAGTCTGCGTATTCAGCCTTGTTTGGCAACTCGCCATTGATAAGCAAATAAGCAACCTCTAAAAACGTAGAGTTTTCAGCAAGTTGTTCGATTGGATATCCTCGGTAACGAAGAATTCCTTTCTCACCATCTAAGAACGTAATGGCGCTACTTGTAGCTCCAGTGTTTTTGTAGCCACTATCAAAAGTGATTAAACCCGTCTCAGCACGAAGTTTTCTAATATCAACTCCTTGTTCATTTTCCGAACCTGTAACAACTGGTAATTCAACGGTTTTGTCTCCTACTTTTAATTCAGCCTTCTCGCTCATTTTCTACTTAATAAATGGTTTTGATTTCGTATCGCGATTATACGAAAAAAAGCGCCATTCAAATTGTCATATGTCAAGCCAATTTGAAGAGGATTTAGAAATGATTTTTTTCGATTGAAAGAACCAAAAAAAAGCAACGAATATTCGTTGCCTTTTTGCTGTAATTAGTGCGGTGGTCCACCAGGGATTTTTCGCCTGTCCTTTGCTCCTTTTAAGAGTTTTCGTTTAAAGCCATCCTGCGATTCATGCAGCAAAACCACTTTCTTAATCGGTAGAATTTTGCTGAACTTCTGATTGTATTCTCTTTTTAAATCGAGCTCTTGTTGTTCTAAGTCAAACTCGGCATTAACGGCTGCCATCAACTGCTTATCAGACATTGTATCATGATTGGCTTTTGTTTCTTTCCTGCCTTTTCTCCGTGCTTTTCTGATGGCTTTCATTTTCGCTTCCATTTCGTTAAAGAGTGGCCAAAACGCTTGTGCTTCATCAGGGGTTAGGTCCAGCTTTTCGGTAATGTGAGCAATCTTAAGAGATTCTAATTGCTCTCTTTTCGAAACCGAAAGTTCTGCGCTTTGGGTATAACCGATTTGGGCAAACCCAATGGAAAATGCGAGTACTGTAATTAGCTGTTTCATGTTTAAATATCTATTTCTTCATAAATCGAATTCAGTTCTATCTCTTCATCAATGAGGTAGTCTATCAACTCGTCTTCCGTAAAGTTAGATTCTACTTCAAGTTCTTCTGAATCTATTAGTCCGTAGGCAAGTAGTTCATCTGTTTCAAACTCCGCGAATTCGTCTAGTTCTTCTAGCGTCATAGAAGCAACAACCTGCTCAAAGTTTGAATCATCACTTTCCGTAAAACCATCGAAAAACCAAACTGCTAAAACCATGCTTGCGAATCCTAGACCAGGCAACAGAACTCTCCACCAATTAATTGTCGGGGCAATTGTCTTTTCTTCAGAAGCCCGTACGCTTTCCATAACGCGGGGCGTGAGGTTTTCAAAATAGCCTTCAGGAGCCTTGAAAGGGTTCCTTTTAAGGTCTGAATCTGAAATGCCATTGATTCTCAAATCCGGCTCATTATGTTTTTCCGTGTTTTTCATCACGCTAGATTGACGCTCATTATTTCAAAAGGTTTAATCCTTCGATACAATTTTGAAAAATCAAAATCACTCAGGATGACGTGGTTTGAGGATTGAGTCATAACGTGTGTTCCGATTATTATCGGGATAGCCTGCCCTGAGTATATCGAAGGGTATCGAAATATGTGTGCTAGCGCTATCAAAACTGATTTTTAATATGAGCTTCGATTTTCTTAACTGCGTGATGATATGATGCTTTTAGTGCGCCAACGGATGTTTCCAAAATCTCCGAGATTTCATCATACTTCATCTCTTCAAAATACTTCATGTTAAAGACCAATCGTTGCTTATTTGGCAAGGATAAAATGGCTTGCTGAAGCTTTAGTTGAATGGCATCTCCGCTCAACTCAGGGTCAGATTCTAATGTGCTCGAAAGCTGATGAGAAACATCATCCATCGAAACAAAAATGTTCTTCTTTTTCTTTTTGAGAAAGGTGAGCGACTCATTGGTTGCAATGCGATACAGCCATGTAAATAGTTGGCTGTCTTCGCGGAACTTGTCCAAGTTCTTGAACGCTTTGATGAACGTATTCTGCAAAACATCATCGGCATCATCATGGTCAATAACGATTCTTCTGATGTGCCAATAAAGCCTTTCCTGATACGTATTTACCAACTTGCTGAACGCGAAATTCCGAGACGCTGGGTCTTTGAATTCTCTTATCAGTTCCTTTTCGTTGGCGTCCGCCATGTGCGAGTTTTACTTCCTCGCGATAACCTTTAAAGCCGCATTTACAATGCTTTCAGCGTTCAAACCGTACT
>JBMYXX010000084.1:0-10216 GCA_049608805.1 Flavobacteriales bacterium
CATTAAGTACGCTCGTTACAAACTGTCTAGACGTTCCTGTAAGATTTGCAATGTCCTGATGAGTAAGAAAATGCTCTAAAAGCACTTCATCACCAAACACTCGTCCAACAGAATCAACCATCTCATTAATAAACTCCACAACACGTGTGCGTGAGTCTTTGAAAATAATTGACTCCAATCTGCTTTCGGTTCTTCTAATTCTAGAACCAATTCTATCAATCAACCTCAGACTTAACTCTGGGTTGTCTCTCATTACACCTTTTAAATCTGCTACATAAACCATGTAGAAAGAACACTCTTCCTTCATTGTAATAGCAAATTCATTGCGTTTCTCTTCTCCAGCCAAACCCATTTCACCGAACAACTCGCCTGGTCTAATGATTGCCTTGATCACTTCTCTTCCATCATCTGAATAGTTACCCACTTTTACACGTCCTTCTTTAAGAATAAAAAGAACCTCACTCGGGTCTCCTGGATGGTACAAATATGAATTCTTTGGCCTGGTACGTAGCGTTGTGAAGTTTGAAACTTCTTCTAGTACTGACCTTCCAATATTATCAAAGAGACGAAACTGCTCTAGGTGAATGTAATTAGCTTGAATGTCCATATCGTAAATGTTTTACTGCGTGAAACACGTAACAAATATGGATTTAATTATTCCAAAACAGAAAATAATTGGTGGACAAAAGGGTGGACAAAGGCTGTTTCGTGCCTAAAACTCGCTTACAAACTGCTGCAGGGTTTTACCTTCAATAAGACCAATTTTCTTCTTAAGGCGGTACCTTCCCTTCTTAATAGACTCTGGAGACACACCAAGAATATTAGCAATTTCCTTGGTGGACAAGTCCAGTTTCATGAGCAAAAACAAGCGCTGCTCTCCTACTGTTAGATTTTCGTAGGTTTTCACCAATCTATCTAACAAACCGCTATGCACAGTATTGAAAAGACTCTTGAATTCTACCCAATCCTTGTCGGTTAAAATTCTAACCGAAGAAAAGTCTTCCATTAATTGTTTGCCTTCATCCAATTCAGCCCCTCCTTTATCAACAGCGTTTTTCAACCTTACCTCCAGCTGATTTACCAAATCGTTCTTCTTAAGCAGGTTTTCTGTGTAGAGAGATAGCTTATTTTGATTGAACTCAAGCCGAGAGGCCATGTTTTTTAATTCTGCTTTCTGAAGGTCGTCTTCTGCAGAAAGTAGAAGCTTCTCTTGTCGGTGTTTCCGTTTTTGACTATCAATAAAAAGGACACCGATAATTATTGCTAGAAAAAGCCCCAACGCCAAGGTGATCCATCTATTCGTAACAATGGCTCTATCTTGCGTAAGCACGAGAATCTCTTGTTCTTTCTGCTCTGTTTGATACTTAACTTCTAATTCCTGTACTACTTGGTTCTTATCCTCTTTGGCCAAACTATCCTTTAAGGCCATCAAAGTTGTCTGATAATCTAAAGCATCAGAAAAATTACTCGCGTTCCTATGCAGTTTAATGATGTTTTGATAGGAATTAACCACATCGCGCATTTGGCCATTCTCCTTTCCCTTGGCAAGAGCAAGGTTAAAATACTTTAGAGCCAACTCATTCTTACCCAAGCGTGAATAGCAGTGCCCGATGTTGTTTAGAATGACTGTGAGTTGGGTTAAGTCATTAGCTCTCGTTTTAATTTCAACGGCTTCTTGTAGGTATTGCAGGCCCTGATTCCAGTTTTTCATACCCATATATCCCAAAGCAAGATTGTTCAGACTTTCACCCTGCCCTTTTATATCTCCTATGCGCTTTCTTATTCCGTAGCCTTCTAAATTTGTTTCTATGCACAGTTCGAAATCTTTGGTTTTATAATAAACCAGACCGATTAATGACAGTGCAGCAGCAACACCCTTCTCATTTCCAATCCTCTCATTGTAGGCATAAAAAAGTTCGAAATTTGTTCTGGCTTTCTCTAGTTCATCTCTTAGAAACCAAACAGTTCCCAATCCTAAATATGCCTGCATTGTTGATGAAGAATCGGAAATTTCTTCCGATATTTTTTGTGCTTCGTACCAGCGCACCGAACTCTGATCTAACTTGCCTTGAAACCGTAAATTTTGGGCTAACGCCTGAATACTTTGGAGGCTAAGAACACGATTAGAAGCCCTATTCATTACAGTTCTAAAACAAGTATCTGCTGCAAAGTAATTCCCATTAAAACCAAACAATCTGCCCTGATTAAGCAGTTTATAATCCTGTAAATAAGGTTTAACAGAGTTCCAGTTAACCAAGCTTGAATCTACGAGCAGTTTTTCGGCTTTAGAAATGCTGTCATTCGACAGTAAGAACTCAACATAAACGTTTAACGACCATGCTTTTACGTCTGATGATTCCGTGGTGGATTTAACAAACAAGACATGTGCTGCAGCCAAGGCTTTAGCAGAGTTAACCTTTTCAAACTCAATAATGTTGGTGGCAATTGGGAGCAAATCTCCGCCCAGACCTGACGGATACGGAACCGTAGCTGCACTAGCATGGCTAGCACAATAAAGTAACAGGACGTAAAAGCTTAGGTATCTACTCATGTCAAAAACAAATTATTCTAGAACCAGTGTAGCCACTATTAGAATTCTACTCTAAACTTCATTACCGGGATAATACCTTGCTGGTATCTCTTAACAATTGTCTCCGTTGCCGGATTATAACTTCTTCTGAACTCGTTAAGCTTATTGGTAGCATTTTGAACATCCACAGACACCTCCCAAGAAACCTTTTTAAGATTATGTTTAAACCTAATGCGGGCATCTAATCGCAAATAGTCATCTACCCTACCTTCAAACTGTTGATTTTCAGCCAAAACCTGTTCTCCAGCTTCAATAGAGGCATCTAGATCAATTGGTGTTATTCGCTTGCCTCCGGCAAAGAAAAACTTGAGATTCAATCCAATCACATGCTTTCCTTTTTTTCCAACTCGGAAATCTTTTCCTGCGGTTATGCTCGTTATGTAATTCCCGTTGTAACGCGTGTTTCTCCAAACTCGGTCTGAACCCTGATACAACGATTGGTAAAACGAACCTGTAACGAGCACGTAATAGTTCTTGGAGAAGCTTTTATCAATAGTTAATTCTAACCCGTAGTTTGTGCCAACACCATTATTGTCCAAAGCACGTTTCTCAAACGCATCGTTATCGTTTATGGTGGAATAAGCATTTTCTTTATACTTCCTTACTGGCACGCCATATAGGTGCTGGTAGTAGGCCTCCGCATGTAAAGCTAGGTTCGGAATAATATGATAATCATACCCTAACACAACATGAACTGCTCGAGTGTTGTCTAAATATCGATTAATGTATCCTGGAGTTCCCTCTTCCTGAATAAAATAGAATGCCAATCCCTCCTGTCTGCTGTGCATTCCCGCACCTAAAGAAAGCTTATGCTTTGGAGCAAACTTCCAGTCAATGGCCAGCCTTGGTTCAATGGCATATTTACGGTTTGCATCAAAATAGCTTAGGTGCAAACCACCTACTAGCGTGAGGTTTCCGTTAATCCTATACTTATGTTGAGCATAAAGCTGATAAAAATTTGCGCGCCCAAGAGCCCTGTAAACATCTCCCCACCCATCAATCCAACGATCTTCTAAATCAAACATTAGGTGGTTATAGTTTAGCCCGTAACGTAGATGATGCTTAGAATTGAACTTGGTGTTTCCTTGAAGAGAAACTCTAACGGCCGAATTATTTACGTTATACCACCAATAGTCCATCAATTCTAGACTATCTGTTACCAAACTATGTAATAGTCTATTGCCAGATCTAGTATAGGCGATGGTTGAGTGCAGGTAGTTTTTCTCGTTAATGATGTATTTGTGTCCAACTCCGGAAGCTAAAAAGTGGTTGCGATAGCTTTCTTGAACTCTGCTTTGGTCCCAGCCTGCGGACCATTTGGTACTATCGTACTCGGCATCATAACCAGCATCGCTTATTCCCCCGACAGCAAACAGCGAAAACACACCAAACTTTTTGGTTGGGAAGTTCAATTTCATGTTCACATCCTGAAATCCCGTGTTTAAATCACCTCCTAAGTTTGCTCCTACCGCTTTAAACAAACCAAGTGTAGAATAGCGGTAGTTAATCAAATACGATGACCGCTTTCCTTTAACAAACGGCCCTTCTGCCGAAGCTTCTATACCCAAGAATCCAACCTGAACCGTGTATTCTCGCTTTGCATCATTACCAGTTCTCAGGTGCAAATCATAAACGCCAGACAAAGCATTCCCGTACTCTGCAGCAAAAGCACCTGTAGAAAAATCACTTCTATCCAACAGGTTGTTCGATAAGATGGAAACGTTTCCCGCATACAACCCGTCTATGTTAAAATGATTAGGGATCGGTATTTCAACTCCTTCTAATCTCCAAAGCAAACCTTTGGGTGAGTTTCCTCGGATGGAAATCTCATTGGTAATGTCATCCGTAAGGTTTACGCCAGCAAAAGACAAAGCCATCCTACCTGGGTCATTCATGCTTGCCGCAAACCTCTCGGATTGTTCTAGTGAGAATGAGCGAGTGCTAACCAACGACATTTCGTTGTTGGGCCTAGAAGGGTCTTTTTTAGCCTGAACCACTACTTCTTGCAGAGAGGTTGTAGATTCCAACATTTCAATTTTCAGGACAACTTGCTTAGCACTTCCCACATCTATTTGCGGAATGCTTTTAGGTTCATAACCTAAATATTTCACAACTAAGTCTGTTCTACCAAGAGGTACATTCTGAATTTCAAACCTACCATCAAAATCTGTTGATGCTCCTAAGATTGGGTCAGAATTGAATACAACAACCGTAGCTCCAATCAGTGGCATTCTAGTGTCTTGATCTACAATTTCTCCCCTAATAGTTTGTGTTAAACCTTGTGCTCTCAATCCACACAAGGAAAGACCAAAAATTATTGATAACAAAAAGGTAAAAAGGAGTCTATTCAACATTAGGGCCCTTGAAATTTCTGGGACCTTCAAAAATATACACTTCTTCTCAGAAAATCATTAAACATCAGAGCATAAAAAAAGGAGGCGCTTGCCTCCTTCAATGTTAGTTTGAATTCTTTACTTGATAGGGTAAATAATCTTCGTCAACCATTTACTTGTATCTGGTTCTTCCGTGGGATCGGTTACATACACCTCAATTACAGCACCAGCCATCTCAAGATTGTTTTCGGTCATGTAATCATCCATTGCATAATGAGCCATTTCCGTTCCATTAAAAGGACCGTAATAGTCAATTTTCAGAGCTTTCTGTTCCTCTAACTCTCGGTACTCAATTTCTCTGTTACCATCGGCTGGAGATTTTACTCCAATTGCGGCAGACATCTTTGCTAAAGTATCAGTCCAGTTATAGAAAAAACCGCTTGGATAACCTCTCATTTCTACCTCTTGATCTGCCATATAACCCAAGATTTTGCCATAACTTCTACCGTAAAACTCACTAATGTCTTCTGGCTTAACATCTGCAGAAATCAACAATACTCCACCAGCTGGCACAGTAGTTTCTGTAATATCATAGACGGTTTCCTCAACAGGACTTGATTCTACAACCTCTTTCAAAGCGGCTAGACCAGAGGAATAAGATTCTTCTAAAACTCCTTTCACCATCAGGTTCATTGGGCGGGTCATAAATGAAGACTCTGCTCCCTTATAATCCCAAGTAACCGTAGTAACACCATCAGCTTCTTCAAACTTCCAGTTTGCGTAGTTGGTTCCTTCAAATCCGTCAAACACCAAGCTCATTTTAATAGATTCTTCTCCGACTATTTCTTCAATGGTTTGCTTTCCTTTCCCAGTTTGTGGACCGTCCCAAGAATTCCAAGCTCCAGGTCCACATGGATTTTCAGAATAGGTGTTCACCATATCAGGGTCCATTTTATCCCAAGCGCTCCATGCTCGCCATTTATCCATGCATTGTACATGTGCAATTACGGCACTTGCAGGTGCATTAATGGTTTCGGTTTTTTCTAATTCTAGATGACTAGGCGAAACGGCCGCCAAGACAAAATATAATCCGATGACCACCACAAGAATAATGGCCAACACTTTCAATACTTTCATAATAATAGGTTTAATGGTTTTTTGAATAAGCTGACAAAATAACGAAACTCATTACTACCATCTTTGTCAGTGAACATTCGTGCTCCACATCCGTTCTCATAGTGCTCAAATTTGTCTTCTGTCATCATTTAGCAACATGATTTAAAGTTGATGAAACAAGAGTTTGAGATAATATAGGAGTGAACCATGACATTTGGTTCATACGGTTTAGAACTTAGTACAGTGCAGGACGATATTTTTTCACACGTAAATGTTCTCAGGGAATTGCCCTCTGAGCAACAGGAATTTCTAAACAGATTCATTCAAATTAAAAGCTTCCCGAAAAGCACGTTTGTTTACAATCCGGGAGAAGAAGCTGACTGGGTTTACTTTGTGATTGAAGGTGTTGTAAAGACTGGCACCATTAACGAAGATGGCAAGGAGGTTATTAAAAACATCCTTTATCCCGGAGAAATGTTTGGAGAGCTTGGCCTTTCTGGAATGACCGAGAGACCGGACTTTGCCGCTTCACTTAAATCGGCAATTGAAGTTCTAAGGATTCCCGTTAAAGTTTTGAAAGACCTGATTAACCGTAATCCTGAAATTGGCTTGCGAATGATTGAAAAGCTTGGAGCTAGAATTACTCGTTCAGAAAAGCGCTTGGAACAACTCGTTTTTGACGATGCCCGAACACGAATCATTGCATTCTTACGCGAACAGGCTGATAAAAACGGTTTGAAGTTTGGCGATGAAACACTTGTTAGACACGGCTTTACTCACCAAGATATGGCCAATATTACGGGCACCTCGCGCCAGCTGGTTACCATTGTTCTTAACGAACTGAAAAAAGAGAACCTTATCAACTTCGATAGATCAAGTATTCTCATTAGAGATTTAGATCAACTCAAGTAATCCTGTTTAGTTTAAGTTTGGCGCATGAAGCGCAAACCCTTTCTATTTTCCCTCCTTCTCTTAGTCGCATCTGCGTTGACTTATGGCTTTTGGCCAATGTCTTCAAAGAAGTTTGAAATCACTTTTGATGATGATAAAATTGAAGCAAAACAGAACTACCTAGCTTCATTAACGCCCAACACTTCCCAAAAACCGAACATCATCATAATTATGGCTGATGATTTGGGCAAAACCGATATCTCGCTTTACGGCTCTCCTCCTATTCAAACTCCAAACATTGATTCTATTGGCCTAAAAGGAATGACTTTTACGGAGGGCTACATTACCTCTCCTATTTGTGCACCTTCTAGAGCCGGAATGCTCACAGGTCGTTATCAGCAGCGCTTTGGGTTCGAATATCAACCGCATGACCGCTATCCGAAGAACAGAATTGAAATGTTCGTTTACAAAAACTTTATTGCCACGGGCGATTGGCTTGTAGCAGATCAGGTTGAGTTTCCTGAGTTTGAAGATGTTGTAAAAAACGGAATGCCACCATCTGAAATTATGCTGGCTGAAGTGTTGCAAAAAGCGGGTTATCAAACAGGAATTGCTGGTAAATGGCACTTAGGTGCTGGTGAACATGCCATTCCAATTAACCGAGGATTTGACTATCAATACGGATTTTATGAGGCGTACTCTTTATACATGTCAGACACAAGCCATAAGGACATAGTAAATCAGCGCCACAAAGATTTCTCAGACCCGTTTATTTGGGGCAAAGGCAGATCAGGGAATTGCGCCATCAGAAGAAATGACAACGTTATTGACGAGAAATTTTACCTCACCGATAGAATTGCCGAAGAAGCAAATCAATTCATTACCAAACATAAAGAAGAACCATTTTTCCTATACGTTCCGTTCTTGGCTCCGCACACTCCGTTTCAGGCAACCAAGGCATACTTTGATAAACTTGGCCACATAAAAGTCCGAAACAAGCGTGTTTATAACGCAATGATTTGGCAGCTTGATGATGCCATTGGAGAAATCATTTCTCACTTAGAGGAGAGTAACCTGATGGAGAACACTATCATCTTCTTTCTGAGCGATAATGGTGGAGCAACCTACACCGAAGCAACAGATAACGCTCCGCTAAAAGGCGGAAAATTCACAAACTTTGAAGGTGGTTTAAACGTTCCTTTTATGGTGAGATGGGATGGTAAAGTTGACGTTGGTTCAGAATACTCTAATCCAGTCATTTCTATGGACATCTACTCTACTGCATTGAATTTAGCTGGCATTGAAGAACCAGCTGACCGCACAACTGATGGCGCTTCTCTCCTACCTGTTTTGATGGATTCTACTACAACCGAAGTTCATGACAAGCTTTGCTGGCGCTCCGGTTATAATCGTGCTATCCGCGCTGGAGATTGGAAGCTAATAACCGATGGACTTAGCGGAAACCATGCGCTGTTCAATCTAGCAGAAGACAAAGAAGAACGGAACAATTTATACGATTCTGAACCTGAAATAGTGAAACAATTACAGTTACAGCATTCAGAATGGGAATCTGAAATGAAAGACCCTAGCTGGCCAAGAGTCATGGATTACCGCTGGCGGGATGGAGACGAACCTTACTATTTTCCGTTGTAATCAGTTGGCGTTAATCACCTGGCCATCACCAGAAATATTCTCGCTTATTACAGGATTCCCTTTGTAATGCACTTCCCCTTGGCCTGATATTGAAACTCTCAAACTATCTGTAACCGTAGTTTGAATCAATCCTGCACCAGAAACATCAACGTTTACAATTTTGGCGAGGGCATCGTATCCAAAGTAGCTACCAATTCCAGAAAATGCTACGTCCAGCGTTTTCAAAGTATCAATCGACTCTAGGCGAATGGTTCCCGTTCCCGAAACATCAACCAGAATATTCTCGGCAGAAACTTTATTCATGTTCACCTCTGCGTTTCCAGGTACCAGAATTGACATCGAATCCGTTTTCATCGTATCCTCAACCCAAACTTCTCCACCACCTCTTAGATCAACACTTTTAAGCGTATCTACCGTGATAAAAATCTTAAAATGGTCAATATCGTCCACGCAAGTCTCATCAAAATCTATGTAAAGGAGTTTCTGAAAAGGATCTATGTGGAATAGCAATGCCTGAAACATGTTCTCTTCAGATTCTACAACCACAGATTGCGTGTTTCCTTGTTTGATGTAAATCTGCGGTGAGTTATAAACCCGAATGTTCTGAAACGGAGCTATGTGATAATCCCATTGCGTAATTGGTCCGCTAACCTGGTAGCAATTCAAGTTACCACAGCTTTGTAGTAGAAGAATCAACCAGAAAACTAGAATTGAACTAAGAAATAGAAACCGCCTCATTGAAAGTAAATATCAATAATTAAGACGGATTTATTCAGAAATTAAGCTGATGTGGTCTCGACAGCTTGGCTGTTTGCCAACGGAGCGTTGACATGTGCTTGCTGCTCAAAATACTGACGAGCCAGCATCAAATTCTTACGGTTTGCCTTATTAAAGAAGTCCCAAACGTCTCCAAACAACGGAACCAGACCTATTCCAAAATCCAAAGCAATGTTGCCAAACATTTTCCAGATTAAGCTTTTAGGCATTCCTGCCGAGACTAAACTTTTAAGAATTAGAGTTGAAATAGCAAAGGAAACAACATCTCCAGCCCAAGGAATTAATCCAATAATAGGATCTAGTCCAAATCGAAAATTGACGAACGGAATTTTGACAGCTTCATCCATCCAATAGACAAGCTTTTCGGCATAAAGAATTTCTTTGGGAATAGTGGGTTCAATCTTGTGCATACTTACTAAACGTACAAAATCGTACCAGAATTGTTCAGATTCAGGTTACTCCTTGGTCAATTTGGGATTGTAATTTGCAGGAACAGCTGCTGTAAACTGCTTGTAAAAATCTTCGATGTACTTAAAGTCAGCTTCCTCATCATCGGTCGGATAAAAAACCTCTCCCATTCCTGATTCCTTTTTACCAAAATCCATAAATGCGAGAACAATAGGCACATTTGCTGCCTTAGCTATGTAGTAAAATCCGGTCTTCCATCTCGGAGCCCAGTCTCGGGTTCCTTCTTGTGCAATGGTTAGATAAAACCTGTCAGAACCTTTGAAAAAGTCGGCTGCCTGCTCTACCATGTTTTTGGTGGCTTTCCTATCAATCGGAACCCCTCCTGTAGATCTAAAAATGAAACCCATTGGTCCATCAAAGAGTGATTTTTTAGCAATAAACCTTGCGT
>JBMYXX010000085.1:0-10138 GCA_049608805.1 Flavobacteriales bacterium
CCTCTTTCTTTTTTGCCATTGAGATTTTGTTGCTTATCGAAATTTAGTGTTTTGAGTTTGTAGATGGGTGTTATAACTTAGTGCCATCCTCATTGTTTTCAACAGTAATACATGAAGAAAATTGTAACGAATTGAACAAGGTTGAATGGAGAGAGAGGTAGAGTTAGAAAATGCATTCTTGAAATGCTCTTCTGTAGATGATGCAGAAAAGCTGCTGGAGAAATGTAAATCGGTCGATATAATGGTTTCGTTACATGATGCTAATGCAGTTTACATTAGAGTCTCTGCGTCTAGCTCGGAACTTATTGGTTACGCGGAGAGCGAATTAGTAGGTAATTCTGGTTACGACTATTTTCATCCAGATGACTTTCAGACAATCTTAAAATCACATGCTAAAGTCACCATTAAGCCAGAGGTTGACGAGGTTGAATATCGAATCAGGAAATCTAATGGTGCTTATCTAGAAGTTAGGTCTTTGAGTAAAACTTTGAAAGACGATAAAGGGATAGAAATGATTCTAGTTTTCACCATTAAAAGAGTGTAAACGGCTGTTCATCGAAAAAAAAATGGCCTACGGCTGATTTATTCGAGTTCTTATTATATCTTTGAAGGACAGTTCCAATTCCTGGTTTCACCCCCATCGCATGACGCTTCGGCTGACTCGGTGGGGGTATTTGTTGGTCTAAACTTGAGGAAACCTTATTTACTACCTTTGCGGAAACACATAATTTTATACAAATGCCAGAGGTATTATTAGATATGAGAACGGAGATGGATGAGGTGCTCAAAGCACTGAATATCAAAGAGGTAAACCCAGCGGGTTCTACCGGTTTAGAAGATTTAAAAGGAGGAGGAAAACTGATAGAGTCTTACTCTCCTGTTGATGGAAAATTGATTGCTTCTGTTGGTTCTTGTACCAAGGAAGATTACGAGCATGTTATTACCAAAGCGCAAGAAGCGTATGTAGAGTGGAGAACTTGGCCAGCACCAAAGCGTGGGGAGGTTGTACGTCAGATGGGCGATGCGCTACGTGAAAAGAAAGATGCGTTGGGAAAACTTGTTTCCTACGAAATGGGAAAAAGCCTTCAAGAAGGTTTGGGCGAGGTACAGGAAATGATTGACATCTGCGATTTTGCGGTTGGTCTTTCGCGCCAGCTTTATGGTTTAACCATGCACTCTGAGCGTCCGTTGCACAGAATGTACGAGCAGTATCACCCAATTGGAGTTGTGGGAATTATTTCTGCCTTCAATTTCCCTGTTGCGGTTTGGAGTTGGAACACAATGCTTGCGTGGGTTTGTGGCGATGTTTGTGTTTGGAAGCCATCTGAGAAAGCACCACTTTCTGGAGTTGCTTGCCAAAACATTATTCAAAGTGTTCTTAAAGCAAACGATGTTCCTGAAGGAATTAGCGGAATTGTACAAGGAGATTACACCGTTGGCGAAATGATGACCAACGATAAGCGCGTTCCTCTTGTTTCTGCAACAGGTTCTATTAGAATGGGGAAACTAGTTGCGCAAGCAGTTGCGGCTCGTTTAGGAAATACACTTCTTGAGTTAGGCGGTAACAACGCCATCATTATTACTGAAAACGCTGACCTTAAAATTTCAATTGTTGGCGCTCTTTTCGGAGCGGTAGGAACTTGCGGCCAGCGTTGTACAAGCACAAGAAGACTGATTATTCACGAAAGTGTTTATGAAGAAGTAAAAGCAAGTCTGACTAAAGCTTACACCCAAGTTCGTGTTGGAAACCCGTTAGATGAAAACAACCATGTTGGGCCACTTATCGACAAACAAGCGGTAGAAGCTTATTTAGCTGCGCTTGAAAAAGTAAAAGCTGAAGGCGGAAAAGTGCTTGTTGAAGGTGGTGTTTTAGAAGGAGAAGGTTACGAAAGCGGTTGCTACGTGAAGCCTGCAATTGTTGAGGCTGAGAATCATTATGCCATTGTTCAGGCTGAAACGTTTGCGCCAATTCTTTACATCATGAAATACAGCACTATTGAGGAAGCAATTGCTCTTCAGAATGGTGTTGATCAGGGACTTTCGTCTGCAATTATGACAACTAATCTTCGTCAGGCAGAGAAGTTCCTTTCTTATGCTGGTTCAGACTGCGGAATTGCCAACGTTAACATTGGTACTTCAGGAGCAGAAATTGGCGGTGCATTTGGTGGCGAAAAAGAAACAGGTGGAGGTAGAGAGTCTGGTTCTGATGCATGGAAAGTTTACATGCGAAGACAGACTAATACCATCAACTACAGCACAGAATTGCCACTAGCGCAAGGCATTAAGTTCGACTTATAGAAACTCTTGATAAGACCGCTTTACATAATATTATTCCTTTTGCTGGGCTCTTGCAATCAGGGCCCAGCGGAGGCGTATTATGAAGATCAGCGGGCTTATTATGATTTGCCCAGGTTCTTTAATAAGCAAACGGCCAACCTCAAGGAGAAACATCAGTGGGTGCGAAAGCATGTTACTAAAGATGGCCATAGCCATATCATTGAACGCGGAAATATTGTTTGGGAAGATGAGCTAGACGCTTTTCTAGAGTCGGACATTAACCGACCTGCTTGGCGCGGAGAGTTTTCCGTAGATACCATCGAGTTAACGAGAGAGTACTTGGTAACCTACGAGACCGATAACGAGCAAATTCCCGTTAAGAAAGTGGTTGTCTCTATTGATAAAGATTCAAAACAGTGTTTGCGCATTACGGTTGATCGGTTGACGCAAAACTTCCTTTATCAATCTCAGCAAAGTTTATTCTACACAAACGGAGAAGGTTATATGATGAAAGGCAAACTTTCGGTTTCTTACCTGTTTGATTCAGAGTACTCCATTGAGAGCGAATTCATTGAAAGCTAGATTTCTCATTATTGCAGTTACCATGTTTTTGTTTGGATGTAAATCTGAGCAAGACAATTCTGCGGTGATTGGAATGTGGCGAGTTTCCATGGATTTAGGCGGTACCAGCCTTCCGTTTCATGCCGAGATTATGGACGATAATGGCAAGCTACAATGCTATGCTATTAATGGCGATGAGCGTATTAGAGCAGATGAGTTTTTGGTAAGAGGAGACAGTTTTTTTATTCGTCTTCCAATCTTTAACACCGAGTTAATCGGATTGCAAGAGGGCGATAAAATTTCAGGTTTTTACCACGATTATTCAAGAAAGGGAGATTACAAAATGCCATTTGTTGGTTATAAAACCGATAAAACTAGGTTTAACGTTTCTTCAGAACCAACAATTAATGTTGCTGGAAAATGGAAAGTAGAATTCAGCCCAGGAAGTGATAACGAGTACCAAGCAATTGGTCTTTTTGAACAGGATGGAAACAAAGCCTACGGCACGTTTCTTACAACAACTGGCGACTATCGTTTTCTAGAAGGAAACGTATCTGGCGACAGCCTTTTTCTTTCTTGTTTTGATGGTTCTCATGCCTTCTTGTTTAAGGCAAAAGTTGATGGCGACAAAATAATGGGCGATTTCTGGTCAGGATCACACTGGCAAGAAAACTGGACAGGCACTAGAGATGAGCTTTATGAGCTACCAGATCCGACATCTTTAACGTTTCTAAACCCAGGCTATAAAGAGGTTGATTTTTCATTCAAGAACATGAGTGGAGAATTCGTGAGCCCCAAAGATGAGCGCTATGCAGACAAGGTTATTGTTGTGCAAATAATGGGTAGCTGGTGTCCAAATTGCAAAGACGAAACAGCTTACCTCGTTTCGCTTTACAACAAGTTTAATGGTCAAGGATTGGAGGTGATTTCTTTGGCTTTTGAAAAGAGTGATAACGAAGAAACCAACTTGCGTTCTCTACAGCGGCTGAAAGAACATTTTGGCATTCCTTACGAGATTCTCTTGGCCGGAACAGCAAGTAAAACGGAAGCAGCAAAAAAGCTCCCAATGCTTAACCACGTTCTTTCTTTCCCAACCACCATTTTTATGGATAGAACCGGAGAAGTGAGAAGAATACACACAGGTTTTGCAGGGCCCGGAACAGGAGAATATTACTCTGAGTTTGTTGAGGAAACAGATAGGTTTGTTACTCAGTTGTTGATTGAGTAGCGCCTAAACCTTAACTCCAATTAAGCACACATCGTCTATCTGTGGCAAGGAACCTTGCCACTCCGCCAAGCGTGCCTCTAAAGCTTTTCCTTGCTCTAGCATTGGCAACTGACTTACTTCAACGAGGTGTTGGCGCATTACGGCCGCCTTCATCTTTTTCCCGGCCTTGCCACCAAACTGATCTGCATAGCCATCAGAATAAATGTAAATATTGTCGCCAGGCTGTAAGTCAATTGTATGATTGGTGAAAGAGCGTTTGTCTGAATCTAAACTACCAATGGCAATTCTATCTCCTTTGGTAAGCAGCGGCTCTCCGTTTCGAACAATAAGAACGGGATTGAGCGCTCCAGAAAATTCTAGTTTCATTTTGCCGTAGTTCAGCTTGCAAAGAGAAATATCCATTCCATCTCTAACGTAGTCGTCTCGTTCTGCTTTTCGTAAAGATTGGTTTACGCTTTTAGAAAGATGATTTAGAATTTGCGCTGGCTCGTCTAGGCGCTGTTCGTTAATCGCCTGATTAAGCCCGTTGTAACCTACAATACTCATAAGCGCACCCGGCACGCCATGCCCGGTACAATCCACAGCGGAGAAGAAAACATCGCCATTATCATTATTGCCTAGCCAATAGAAATCACCGCTTACAATGTCTTTTGGTTTGTAAAGCACAAAGGAGTTGGGTAAGAGTTTAAACCACTCATCTTCGGATGGAAGGGTGGCAGACTGAATATTACTTGCGTAGTTAATACTATCCAGCATTGCTTTATTCTTAACCTCAATCACATCCTTCTGAGATTCAATTTTCTTCTTTTGTTTGGTAATCTGAATATTAGCCTGGCGGATGGTGATGTAAGAGTAAACAGCAGCCGATACGATCAGTGCACAAATCAGGTAAAACCAGTTGGTTTGATAAAATGGTGGGCTTACCGAAAAGTGGAACGCAACGGGTGCATTTTTCCACAACTCATCTCCAAAACCAGCACGTACTTTAAAGACATACTTTCCTGGCGGGATGTTTGAATATTTGGCTGAGTTATCGTGCGTAATTGGCTGCCAATCTTCGTCTAATCCTTCAAGAATGTAGCTGTAGTTTATAGAAGCCGGAGATGTTAGGCTAACACCAGAAAACTCGAATGTTACATGGTTTTTGTCATAAGGCAGTTCTGGGTTTACTGGTATTCCACTAATTTTTACCGAGTCGGTAAATTGACTCCAATCGGTAGTTTGGGCATAAAGTTTAACCTCCGTTATGCGGGTTAATGGTTTGTAGTAAATGCCTTTGTCGCGCTCTGGGTTGTATTCAACTAGGCCGTTTGTTGCACCAATCCAAATCTTTCCGTCATCATCCATATAAATGGAATTGGTGCTGCATTCTAAGCCTAAAAAGCCCTGTTCTTTCCCGTAAATAATTACGTCTTCTAACTCGTTTTCGTCAAAAAGTAAGCGAGACAATCCTTTAGATTGACCAACCCACAAACTTTCATCAGCATGAAAACCTAAGGAGTAAACGGCATCAGAAATAAGGCCGTGCTCTACGTTGTAATTCACGCAAGAGTCTCCGTTATATCGGTAAACCCCATCGTTAGTGCCAAACCATAAATTGCCACTTGGACCAACGGCAATGCTTCTAGATCGGCCATCAAAAAAGCCATCTTTAGCCGTTAGCTGTTTAAAGGAATTGCCATCATATTTAAGAACGCCATCGTCATAGGCAAACCAAATATTACGGTTGTGTTCTACAATATCGAAAACAGGTTTGCTAAAGTCTTTTGCGTTGGCTGGCTGAAGGAATTCTCCATTTTCAAAAATGGCTGGCCCAGCTTGCGTCCCAATCCAAATGGTACTGCTTTGGGCATAAATGTCATGAATGGAATTTAGTTCGGTTTTGGCAGTTTCGTACGGCACAAATCCATCACCATTAAAAACAGAAAGGCCATAGTTTGTGGCGGCATAAAGCGTTCCGTCTGGCGCTTGATCAATGTCTCTAATTGCTTCCGAGCTTAAGCCATCTGGTTTGGCATATTTCTGAACGGTTTGGTTTTCTTCCCAAACAGCCAACCCTTTGTTGGTACCAGACCAAAGGCGGTTTTGTTGATCTTTAAAAACTGAAAGGACAACCGTGTTTGGTAATCGCTGCTCCGAGTTGTAAAGCTTAAATCGTTCGCTGTTAAGTTTAGAAACACCGTTAGATTTAGAACCAAACCAAATGTTGCCTTCACGGTCTTGCAGAATTTTCCAAATGTTGTTGTGAACGAGCCCGTTTTTGGTGGTTAGATGATTGAATTTTCCGTGAAAATGCTTGAGTACGCCTTGCGAAGTGCCAATCCAAATATTGCCAGAAAGGTCTTTTTCGTAGCCATAATAAATGGCATTGTCTGTAAGGGAAGAAGGTGTTTTGACCTTAGTTAGGCTATCGTTTTTTAGGTGATAGAACCCCTTGTAATTGAAAACCCAAGCTTGGCCATTTTTCATGGGCATTACGTCAAAAACGTAATTGTGTCCAAGCCCATCGGCCTTGTTCCAATTGGTTATTTCTCCGTCTTTTTTAAGTCTGAAAACACCATTCTGTACAGTGCTAAACCATATGGTTTCATCATCTCCCTCGCTAATATTTATAATGGTAGAGGCAGATAAAACAGGGTCTGCGGTAAACCGTGAAATGACATTTTCTGTAAGTGTGGCCACGCCTTTCCCTGTTCCGAGCCAAGTTGTTCCGCCCTTAGAAATAAGGATACTCACTACTCCGGGGTGAGGAAGTTGGTAGTTGCCTGTTAACGAGTCAATGTTGGCTCCATCAATTATGGTAATTCCATTGTTGGTTCCAACTAGGGTGCGGCCAGACTTTTCTTGCGCAATGCTGTAAACAACATTGTCGGTTAGCCCTTCCGATTTTGTAATGTACTTGAACTCCGAACCATTGAATTTATTGATGCCACCTTGGTTGGTTCCCATCCACAGCTCTCCGGTTTTAGACTGATGAAGACATAAAATTTGTGATTGTGAAAGACCGTTTTCTACTGTGAAAGATTGAAAATCGTAGGTCTGAGCATAGGTTTTCAGGATGGCAAAAGTCCACCAAAAAGCGATAGCCACCGCAATGCGGAGGTATGTAATAGTTGAATTGGTCAAAATGCTAGGTGCGGTTTTTACTCAAAACACCGGCCGGTTGTTACGTTTTATATCTGTCTATCGATAACCAACGGCTTTAACAGCTCTTTACCGATTTAAACGGTCGTTCATCTATAAACAGAAACAACTACAAACCCTCCGCGTATTTGGTAGGCTTTGGCACGTTTTCATTTTGAGCGCGTGACCTTTTTTTAATGATGAAATAGGCAATATAAATGCAAAAATTACCCCTAATAATTGCAGTTGGAGTGCTTTTCCTTTTTGGGATAAGTACCGATTTAAATGCAGCGTGTACACCCGATGTTGAGATAACCGGAGGCGCTTATGCCAGTAACGATACTATTGTGGTTTGTGCTGGGCTACCATTACAATTTGAAGATCAATCGTTGCTTGAAGGCCTTCTTTCTGGAAGAACTTGGGAGTTTGGCGATGGTAGTGCTGCGGTTGATGGCTTATTGAATTCTGTGACAAGCCACACCTACAGTCAAGAAGGCTCTTATCAGATGTCGCTCACCGTTAGTTCACTGCTTTGCTCACCAGGCACTGTTTACCGCACTATTATTGTTCTAGGACAGCCAGAATTTTCTTCATCATCGCAAGACGCTTCTTGTGCTGGAGCATGTAATGGTCAAGCTAGCGTTCAGGTACTAAACTCGAATGCATCTTTTTATAATTTTTCGTGGGATGACCCTGCTAATCAGCAGACAGGAACGGCAATTGGGCTTTGTGCTGGTCCAGTTAGAGCTTCCATAACTGACGATTATGGTTGTACCGATTTGACGAGCAATGTTGAAATGATTGGAGAACCATCGGCTTTAGCTGGTTCTTTAGATGCAAGTGATGATGTTGATTGCTTTGGTAATGCAACTGGTACGGCTACTGTAAGTGCCGCTGGCGGAACGGAGCCTTACACGTTTGACATTGGTTCTGGTGAACAGAACGATGGTAATTTTAGTGCGCTTGTAGCTGGCTCTTACACTGTAACAATTGAAGATGATAATGGATGTACCACTTCGGTTCCTGTAGTTATTGCGGTGCCCGATGCTTTAGCTGGCTCTTTGGATGCAAGTGAAGATGTTGATTGCTTCGGTAATGCAACTGGTACGGCTACTGTAAGTGCAGCTGGCGGAACTCAACCTTACACGTTTGACATTGGTGCTGGTCAGCAGAACGATGGCAATTTTAGTGCGCTTGTAGCTGGCTCTTACACTGTAACAATTGAAGACGATAATGGATGTACCGCTTCGGTTCCTGTGGGAATTACGGAGCCAGACGCAATGACCGTAGAATTTGTTGACGGGGCTGAGATAAATCTTTGCCCAAGTAATGGAGCTACCCAATTAGACATTATCATTTCTGGAGGTTCTGGACCGTTTACTACAGATTGGACAACCTCGCCACATTTGGCGCCACAAGGACCTACAAGTGCGGTTCTAACGCCAACAGCAAATGCGTTAGGGGTCGAATACTTCGCGGTTGTTACCGATGATAATTCTTGCGTTACATCAGACTCAATTACGGTAAACTCAACACCAAGTTCTTTAGAAGGAAACGTAACTATGGAGAGTGCGCCATGTGTAAACTGCGAGGTTATTCGCTATCATTTTGAGCCTTCGGCTGGAGCTTGGGCAGTTGAAGAATCTACGTTTACAGATGCTAGTGGCGATTACAATTTTGGTCAGGTTGATAATTTCCAGCAGTTTGTGCTTATGGCCGACCCAGAAGATATTGCGCACCCAATGGGAGTAGAAACGTACTATCCTCAAGAACACCTTTGGGAAAATGCTCATGTTTTTAATATGTGTGGAGACAATTTCTACAAGCATATTGAGCTTATTCCGCCTATGGAATTTAACGGAAGCAACACCCTAAGCGGAACTGTTTGGCACATTACGCCAGGTAAAGCTCAGACAGAAGAAGACCCAATTCCTTTAATTGATGTTGTGGTTGAGAAAACACCGCCAGGACAAGCACAAGGGCGTGCGGCAACTAATGGAAGCGGAGAATATTCGTTTAACTATGTTCCAAGTAGCGATACTGTTTATACGCTTTACGTGAACCTTCCGGGTGTTCCTGTAAGTACCACGTACGAGATATTGGCAGATATGGGAGATGAGGTTTTTGCCAACCTCGATTTCTGCGTGAACATAGACTCAACCGAAATTAGCATCTGTCCTGCTGAAACGCCTGTTATAACAGGAGAACAACCAGAGGTTAGCAAAGAAGACTTTGTAGTTTATCCTAACCCAAACCAAGGCGTTTTCTCCATTGAAACAGGACGGTTTGCGGCTACTTATTCTGAGGTTAGAATTGTAGATACAATGGGCCGAGTTGTTTTTCAGAAACAGTATGATGAAACACCTTACATCATCAACATGGTTAATGTGGCAGACGGCTATTATTCGGTTCAACTTATGAACCAAACAGATGCGCAGGCATCACCGATAAGCGTGATAAGGTAAGACAGAAGGTAGGCTGCTTATTCAGCAGCTTCGCCTTCGCCCAAACCTTCTTCAATCATTCCGTAGAACTGATCAAGTTTAGGTAGAATGATAATGCGCGTTCTACGGTTTGCAGCACGGCCTTCTGCAGAATCATTATCTGTTACAGGAACGTACTCAGCACGTCCTGCAGCAGTCATTCTTGCTGGGTCAATTTTAAAGTCATCCTGAAGAACACGAACAATTGAAGTTGCGCGTTTTGTGCTCAAATCCCAGTTGTCTAACAAATCTCCTTTACGGTAAGAAACGTTGTCTGTGTGGCCTTCAATCATTACCTCAAAGTCTGGTTTTGCGTCAAGGATTTTAGCCACTTTAGCAAGCACGTCCATGGCGCTAGAGTTCAAGCGGAAGCTTCCACTTTTAAAGAGAAACTTGTCTGAAATAGAAACAAATACAGCGCCTTTATCAACCTTAATTTGAATGTCTTCATCATCCAAGTTTCCAA
>JBMYXX010000086.1:0-10071 GCA_049608805.1 Flavobacteriales bacterium
TGAGTCTAATGGACTCTGTTTACACGAAAACCTAGGTAAATGCTACAACGGAGTCAACTGTATTTATGAGGATAAAACAGGCAAAATTTGGCTTGGGAACGTTCAAGGCAAACTTTGCTTCTATGATGGTAAAACCTTCTCAACATACGAAACAGAAAGTGGTCAAACGTTAAGGAATTTGTTGTTTGCGCTTGAGGATAAAAAAGGCAACATCTGGTTCGGAGTTAACTACGGTCATCTCTACAAGTTTGATGGCAAAACGTTTACCGATATGATGATGCCTGAAAAAGACATTTCTAAGAACTAAAATCATGACAATGAAATCACCATCAATTCTAATTGCATTTTTCTGTTTGGGTAACCTGTCTGTTGGATGCCAAAATTCCGAGGCAGTTGGTTCAATCCAACAGGCTGAAACTGAACTAGCCGATTCAAAAGAAAAAACTGCGCAACTAGTAAACTTAGGTCCAATCCTTTTTGCTGAAGACGATTTTGTCTTTGATATAGATGCTAGGTTCCAAGCAGATTTAACCAAATCGAAACTCAAGGAAATGAAACTAATTACCGACTTCGATGAAAGAATCAATGTTGATGGAATTCTGGAGGTTGAATCAACCAGCGTAACCATTATTAATGATGAATATGAGGACGTTAAACAGGCTTTCGGCAAATCAAATGAGCTAACAGATGAGCAATTGCAGCTTATTGCTTCTGCGCCATATTCTACCGACATCCGTCTTCAAATGGACTATCGGGAGAACAGCCCGTATTTCAAGAAACCTCAGTCTAATTATACCACGCCTCACATAACTATTATTCCCGAAAAATCTGCCGAATACGAGGGTGGTAAGGATGCGCTTATTGCTCACCTCAAACAAAAAAGTGAGGGTGAAGTTGCAAGAGCGCAGAAAGCTGAGTTAAAACCTGGAAAAGTTCGTTTTACAGTAACAAAAACTGGTGAGGTTGTAAACGTGATTTTAATCTCTAGTTCAGGATATGAATCGATAGATGAAACGATGCTTAAACTTCTTCAAACGTTGCCCAACCATTGGAAACCAGCTCAAGATGCAGCAGGCAATACTGTGGATGAACAACTTGTGTTCTCGTACGGGATTATGGGATGTTAACCGAGTAAAATCAAAGCGACATGAAAAATGTATTTGTAATAATCTGCCTATCATTTACTGTGGCGTGCGCTCAGAAAGAGCCTGCTACGGAAGAAATTCAATCCGTTCCGTTCGATTCAGAAATTTCAGTTCTCAAAGTAAGTATGTACGATTCTGATTTGATTGATTATGACATTGCGAATAGTCATCCGTATGATGTTGATTTCAAAATTGAAAAGGCTGAGACTGGCAAATACATGCTGATAACCTCAATGAAACTACATGGAGGTAGTTTTTTCGTTTCACCGATAACAGACACGGGCTTTAAAGGAAAGTTTAGAGTGGAGGTTGCTCCAAACGATGATTTGAGTATTGGGGATGATGTGGTAGAAACTCCAAAAACCAAAACCGTTTTTGACCCTCATCGGTTTATCAACGGACCAGTAAACTGGGTTACGGAAGACACGCGTTACGATTTTCCGTTGATTATTAACACCAATCGAGATTTTGAAATTGGCGGCAAACTCATATTTGTGATAGAACCTAAATGCACTTTGGAAGAAATCCCCGTAATGTTCAAATACAAGAATGGCGTTTTAACTGTGGAGAAATGGATGTGTTGAGGCTAGCCTACGGATACAACAAACATTTCTTCCGAGTTTCTTCAAACTGACTTAAACCCTCAGCCCAAGTATCCCGAATCTCCTCGGCAGACTTTCCAGCAATTATTTGCTTTCTCAATTCAGACGAACCAGCAAGTTTATCAAAGAAATCAGCCTTGAAGAATTTGTCCTTTTTAGGATAATCTTGATACGTAGAAATCAACCAGGCTAGATTAATCTGCTTGAGATTTCTTAGGCTATCCAAGGGCATTTCAGATAAATCAATGCCGTTACATTTCTTGTTTTCCAGCTTTGGATATTTAGCCACGCCATCAATACTCTTTGGAGTGAATTTGGTATTTCCGTTTGGCATTTTCGGGTAGCCAAATTGTTGAAAAGGTTTATCCGTTCCGCGGCCTTCGCTTACTTCGGTTCCTTCAAAAAAGCATAGGCTAGGGTAAAGGTAAATTGCTTTTTGATTTGGAAGGTTTGGCGATGGAGCAATTGGCAATTCGTACGCCTCATTCCGATTGTAATTCTCCATTTCAATCACAGTCAAATCACATTGAACTCCGTTCTTCAACCAACCTTCACCGTTTACCATCTTGGCGTATTCGCCAACCGTCATTCCATGAACAATTGGAATCTCATGCAGTCCAACAAATGAGGAAAATTCCTTTTTTAGAATTGGTCCATCAACGTAATGTCCGTTTGGATTTGGCCTATCCAAAACAAGCATAGAAATGCCGTTTTCAGCACAGGCTTCCATCATGTGGCTCATGGTGCTGATGTAGGTGTAAAACCGAGCACCAACATCTTGAATGTCAAAAACAACCACATCTAAACCTTTCAGCTTTTTAGCAGATGGTTTGTAGTTGCTTCCGTAGAGCGAAAGAATTGGAAGGCCAGTTTTATCGTCAATACCATCTTTAATTTTTGCTCCAGCACTAGCATTTCCTCTAAAGCCATGCTCAGGCGCAAACACGCTTTTTACGTTCACCCCTAAAGCAACCAGCGAATCAACCAAGTGTGCCGTGCCAATAGTGGAGGTTTGATTGGCAATAATGCCAACAGTTTTGTCTTCTAAAAGCGGCAAGTATATTTCGGTGCACTCAGCTCCCAAACGCAAAGGTTTAGCTACAATTTCTGTGGATGGCTTAACAGCTAAAGACTGAGGTGCTGGCGCAGGTTGGCTGCAGGCCGAAAACGCCAGAAGCACAAGTAAATATTTGATAATATTGGTCATAAGCGACAATGATAACGGACTTAATACAGAAAACATTTTATGGTTACAGATTGATGTAGCCCGTTTGCCATTGCGAATCTGTGCATCTGTGGCTCATTCATGTTTATTTAGACCTTTGACAAAGAATTTCATCACCGCCTTCAAACCAAGCAATTGAACACATCCTTTTTTATTGCAAAACGCCTCATTCGTGCTGGCGGGAAGGCCGAAAGTAACACTATTTCGGGTACACGTCCGATTGTTAGAATTGCCATTGCTGGCATTGCGCTGGGGCTTGCAGTGATGATTATTTCCATGGCCATTGTAACGGGTTTCCAGAAGGAGATAACGGACAAGATTGTAAACTTCGGTTCAGACATCGTCATAACCGAATACTCCAATCTTAATGCCATTGAACCGAAACCCGTTTCTAAGATTCAAGATTTCTATCCGAGTCTGGCGGAGGTTGACGGCATCAAACATATTCAGGTGTTTGCCACCAAAGCTGGCATCATCAAAACGGATGAGGAAATTGAGGGTGTTGTGGTTAAAGGAGTAGGCGGAGATTTCGACTGGAGCTTCTTTCAAAAGCACTTGGTTGAAGGAAATGTTTTTAGCACAACCGACTCTTCGCGCAGCAAAAACATTCTCATTTCTGAGAATATATCTAAGAAGTTAAAACTTGCCGTTGGAGATAGAATGGAGGTGTTTTTTATCCAGAATGAAAAACAGCGCGCACGAGTTTTTGATGTGACGGGAATCTATAAAACGGGGTTGGCTGAGTATGATGATAGATATGTAATTACTGATATTACACATATTCAGAGACTGAATAAATGGAGCAAAGATCAGGTAGCTGGTTTTGAAGTTTTTGTGGACGACTTTAGTCGATTGGAGGAGTTGGAAGATGTTGTATATCACTCCATCGGAACAAGTCTTTTTTCGGCTCATGTGAAAGAACTTCAGCCTCAGATGTTCGATTGGCTAGACCTTCAGGATATGAATGTTCGGGTGATAATTATTCTGATGCTTGTAGTTGCTGGATTCAACATGATTTCGGCTCTGTTGATAATGATTATTGAGCGTGTTTACATGATTGGAACGCTCAAATCTCTTGGAATGAATGACGGCAAGATTCAGGGCATTTTCATTTACCAAGCGTTGTATTTAACTGCGGTGGGTTTGTTTTGGGGAAACCTGATAGGAATTGCTCTGTGTTTCATTCAGCATCAGTTTGGAATAATTACCCTTGATGAAGCCAGCTACTACGTTAAAGTTGTGCCGATTAACTTGCAGGTAACTCACATTCTTTTGCTCAACGCAGGAACGCTTTTCTTTTGCTTTTTGATGCTGTTAATCCCTTCGATGGTGGTTTCTAGAATTCAACCGCTAAAGGCTATCAGGTTTAGTTAATTATCTTTGAGAAAAGCACGCACATGGCCGCTCAAGACATCAATTCACGAAAGTTAGAACTTATTAGTAGGCTGCTGCAAGTTGAAGACGAAACGGTCTTTACACGAATAGATGAATTGCTTGGAGAAGCTGGCGTTTTGCCTTATTCATCCGTTTCAGAAGCAGCCATTAGTTATCGTGTTTCCAAATCGGAAGAAGATATTAAGAACGGAAACACGCTTACTCAGGAAGAGGCTGAAAAGGAATCTGAAAACTGGGGCAAGTGAATGTCATTTGGACGCGTTCTGCGCTGGATGAGTTGAAAGGTATTTACGATTACTATTTGGAAAATGTGAGTTTTCAAATGGCCGAGAATATCCGAATGTCTGTTTTAGCTTCTACAAAACAGCTTGCTGAAAACCCTTTGTCTGGAGTTGTTGAAAGGAAACTTGGTGGTTCAGGAAAGGATTATAGATCCGTGGTTCGCGGGCGATACAAAGTAATTTATCGAATAGATGCAGATGAATTGAAAATTGTTGATGTTTTCGATACAAGACAGAACCCACCAAAACTGAAACGGCATGTCAACGCTAGTCGCCAAACTTCTTGTCTAGGTAATCTCTAAGCGCCTTTGGCGAAATGTCGTATTCCAATTCGCCTTCGTGAGCAACGGAAATACCGCCAGATTGCTCAGAAACCACAATCACAACTGCATCAGAAGTTTCAGACAATCCAACTGCGGCTCTATGTCGCATTCCTAGGTGCGCTGGGAAGTTCTCGTCATCAGTAACGGGAAGAACACATCGCGCAGCAGTAATTCTATTGCCAGTAATAATTACGGAACCATCGTGCAACGGGCTGTTTTTGTAGAAGATTGATTCTAAAATGGCCGAGGAAACTTCGGCATCAATCGCATCGCCAGTATTGGCGTAAAACTGAAGGCTGTTCTCGCGGCTAATAACCATAATTGCGCCTGTCATGGTTTGCGCCATGTTTAAGCAAGCCGAAACCACCGCACTAATGTCTAAAGCGCCAGCTTGTCTAAACCCCTTTCCAAGATTAAGCCACCTTAATGGAGAACGCTTTCCGCGCATAAAACCCGTTGTGCCAATAAGCAGCAGAAACCGCCTTACTTCTTGCTGAAAAACAACAATTAAGGCGAGTACACCAACACCAATAAACTGTCCTAAAATAGAGCCTAGCAATTGCATGTTTAACGCTCTAACCAACACCCAAAGAAGGTAAAGTGATAAGATGCCAATGAAGATGTTTACAGCCGCTGTTCCCCGAACTAATTTGTAGAGATTGTAGAGCAAAAGCGCCACAATAATAATGTCAATGGCATCGAGCCAGCGGAACGTTAAGAAGCCTAAAAGAATGTCCTGCAACATTGGTTTTTCTACGTGTTGGAAAGGTAGAAGTTCAAAATTAAAGTAATTCGATGGTGAAGATGAATTACTGCGTTGGTAGATTCATAAACTCTGCAAATTTCTTGGGCTTATCGGTGTTGATTAAATCTACGCCTATGCGCTCAAATGTTTCCCAAGCGATTGGGTTATCTGGAGATGCCCAAAGCCGTAATTTTTTCCCTTCAGCATGAACCTTTGAGACCAATTTCCTGAGTTTTAATTCTTCCTTATCGGAGATTTTTCCTTTGCCATTCCATTTTAAATGGTTCTTGTAATGGTCGCTAACA
Source organism: Flavobacteriales bacterium (assembly GCA_049608805.1). Classification (GTDB taxonomy): domain Bacteria; phylum Bacteroidota; class Bacteroidia; order UBA10329; family UBA10329; genus UBA10329. The sequence goes on from JBMYXX010000086.1 coordinate 6,022, forward strand.
ACAGGCATTATTTGGTTAGAATAACTCATGCCAACATCGCTTGGTCTGCCATCTAAAAAGCACAGCTTTGGCTCAGATTTGAGGACAGACTGGGTTGGTTTAGAACCAGACAGAAAAACGGTAACCGCACCTGGTTTCAGGATTCCACCTTCCATTACAGTTAGCATCGATTTGTATTGGGAGAGTAGGGTGTAAAGGCTATCGTACATCTCAACGCTTCCGCCTTTGAAATCAATCATGAGATAAAATGGTCCGTCATAATTAGGGTAAACTTTGCCTTCGTTTTTTTCGATGTGTTCGAAAAGAGGTTTGAGGTAGAGATTTTCTAACGAACGCTTTTTATTTCTCCTTAAAGGACGAATGTGCGCCACGTATAATTCTCCTTTCATGAAATGGATATCAGCCTCAACTGAAACTAGACGAGCATCAACGGCTTCGAACAAAGCGGGCTTGTTTAAATAATCGTTGTGTGCATGACCGGGAAGAACGTGCTGTGCGAACGAAGAGAAAACGAAAAACGAGAAAAGGGAAAAAGTCAGGGCAATTCGATTATTCATCTTTTTGTAGCGGTTAATGAATAAACCATCGGAAGTTTATTTCCGTGTTTCTCTACTACGAATTTTCGTTCAGCTATCTTTTTCATTCCTGAAAAACAGTTGTAAGGAGAATAATCGTATTCATCAAAGCTTTTGAGAATTAATCCGTTGTTTTCGAGAGCATGAAACACTTCTGCCAAACCGTGATTCCAGCTTACTTCGATTTTCTCGAAAGTTTCATCGGTTTCGGTGTAGGTTCCTGTATTCGTTTCAACGATTGGCTTATCTTTGAAATAACGGTATTCGATGTTCTTAAACGCATCATCAAACATCCAAACCACAGGGTGGAATTCAGCGAAAATCAATTTACCACCAGGCTTCAAGTGATGAGAAATGACTTTCGCCCATTTATCTAAATCGGGTAGCCAACCAATAGTTCCGTAAGACGTGAAAACCATGTCGAATTTCTGGTCAATCTTGCCGATGAGTTCAAGCACATCGCTTTCAACGAATTCGGCATTCAGACCTAATTCTTCATTGAGTTTTCTCGCTTCCGCGATGGATTCATCAGAGAGGTCAACGCCAACCACATGTGCACCCATTCGTGCTAATGAAAGTGAGTCTTGCCCGAAATGACATTGTAGATGTAGGATTGATTTATCCTTGACGTCTCCCAGCAATTCTAGTTCGATGTCGTTTAAGCTGGTTTTGCCAGCTTTCCAACCTTCTACATCATAAAAGTCGGAAGCTAAATGCGCTGAAACACGTTTGTTCCAGGCGTCTCGGTTGTTGGATTTGTAGTCTCGCGTCATTGAAAAATGTTGAGAATTCATCATCGATTAATGGTTCCTTTTTTAACCAATGATTGGAAATAAAACAAGATTAGGAGTATTAATGAGAAGCTAATTGAAGTACCAATTAACCGAGTGGTTCCGTACTCCAAACGAATAATTTGGCTGATGGTCAATCCTGCGATAAGTATCACGTAGTAGAGAAGTATGTTAACGCCCAGCTTTCGCCTCATTAAAATCAACACTGAAGAAATCAGCATCAAGAAACCAAGGAGCAGCCCGGCATAGTTGTCATAGACGGTGAGGCCATCGATGTAATCGTTTTGAATAGGGGCCTCTCCAAACAACAGTTGGTAATTTGTAAGTATTCCTGATAACGAGGCAACTAGGTTGAAAATGGCTAACACCTTTCCGAACACAGAGGTCTTAGGGGTTTGTGATTCCATTTCTATCTGATTAATTCAACCGCTTCTTTCACATCATGAACTCTCAGAATATCTGCTCCATTTTGGAGTAGTTGGCGGTTCACTTCAATCGTTCCTTTCAAAGTTTGCTTGACGGATTCTCCGTACTTCAAACGAATCATGCTTTTTCGGGAAACTCCAACTAGTATTGGTTTGCCGAGAATGGCAAAATCAGAAAGGTGTTCAACCATTTCGTAGTTCTGTTCCAATGTTTTTCCGAAACCAAAACCGGGGTCAATAATTACGTCTTTCACACCTTTTTGCACCAATTCAGGTACGCGATGTGCGAAGAACTCTAGTACAGACGCCATGCATGGCGTTTCTTCGATATTCTTCTGCATAGTTTGTGGAGTGCCTTTCATGTGCATGCAGATGTAAGGTGCGTTGAACTTTGCGGCCACTTCTGGCAACTCGGAATCAAGGTTTCCACCTGAAATATCGTTGATGATATGTGCGCCAACTTCAAGCGCTTTTCCGGCAACGCCAGAACGAAACGTATCGATGGATATTAGTGCTTTAGGAAAGCGTTTTACAATTGCATCCAAAGCTGGAATTAATCGATTCAATTCTTCTTCTTCGCTGATATCTTCCGCCCCTGGGCGACTTGAATAAGCGCCAAGATCAAGTATGTCTGCTCCTTCATTCAGCATTTGATCTGCATGCTTCAAAGCGGCATCAACTGAATTGAATTGACCTCCATCGAAAAAACTATCAGGCGTAAGGTTGAGAATGCCCATCACCAAAGGGCGCTCAATTACAATCAGTCTTCCTCTGCAGTTTAACGTTTTGTTTTTCTTCAACACTTCTGTCATTTCGAGTGGAGTTTACGGAACCGAGAAATCTCCTGTTGCGTGATTAGATTCCTCCGCTTCGGTCGGAATGACGCACGTCTCAAACCCATATCAAAAAAGTTATTTTTGCCGCTCATCTCTGAGCCGAAGTTAACGCTTCAAACCGATGGCAGATACAAACGCACAATACGATAAAGCGATGGCCGAGTGCCGCGCAATCTTTACAGGAAAGATGCAGGATTACGGTGCTTCTTGGCGCATTTTTCGTGCTTCATCTATAACGGACCAGCTCTTTATTAAGGCGAACAGAATTCGCAGTCTGGAAGAGAAAGGCGTTACCAAAGTGGGAGAGGGGATTTACCCAGAATACATCGGGCTGGTTAACTATTCTATCATGGAAATTATCCAGTTAGAAAATGGCCATGCCGATGAGCCAGATTTGAACCTTGAGAGAGCGACTGATTGGTATGATAAGTATTCTGCGGAAGCGAAATCGTTGATGAAGAAGAAGAACCATGATTATGGGGAAGCTTGGCGCGATATGCGTGTGAAGTCGCTCACGGATCTAATTCTTGTTAAAATTCTGCGCATTAAGGAGATGGAAGACAACCAAGGACAGAGTGATCTTTCTGAAGGAATTGATGCAAATCTGTACGATATGATCAATTACTCGATTTTTGCGTTGATTAAACTGGGCGAGGCAAAGACTGCCAGCTGACGTTGTCAGTTTCGTCCGAAGTTTAAATTTGTTTCTCAAAGCCACCAAAAATGAAATTAATTACTGATGTAGCACGGTACTTTGTAGGCGTGCTTTTCATCTTTTCGGGGATTGTAAAAGCCAACGACCCGCTTGGTTTTAGCTACAAACTAGAAGAGTATTTTGAGGAGTTTGCCAAGCTTGGAGAATACGTTGGTTTTCTAGAACCGTTTTTCCACTTGTGCCATGAGTATGCCTTGCCGCAGGCTATTTTTATTGTAATACTAGAAGTGATTTTGGGCGTTGCAATTTTAGTTCGATTTAAGACTAGAATAACCGCTTTGTTCCTGCTTGTTCTTATTGCATTTTTTACAGCGTTGACGTTTGCTTCAGCATATTTCGGAATTGTAAAAACTTGCGGGTGCTTCGGAGATGCTATTCCGCTTACAGCTTGGGAAAGCTTTTACAAGGACGTGATTCTATCCGTTTTCATCCTCATCATTTTCGTTCGTCAAAAGCAGATTAGTATATCAGAAACTGGCATGAACGATTTCGTTCTTGCAGGGATTGGTTCTCTGGTTATGCTGAAGTTGTCTTACGATTTAGAATGGTTTTTCCCATTTTGGTTCATCGGAGGAGTATTCGTGGCCTTCTTCCTTATTCGTTTGGTGGAGCATAAAAAAGCACCTTTTTTCGTTACGGTTTTGGCAACGATAGCCATGAGCTTCTTTACGTTTTACACTTATAGTTATCTGCCAATCAAGGATTTCC
>JBMYXX010000087.1:0-10023 GCA_049608805.1 Flavobacteriales bacterium
TCCCAGAAATCGAGTATCTCATCTGCTACGGCTGGCAGATTAAGCTGTTTGTATTCGTTGTACTTCTTGCTCATGGTTTTTCAAACGGAGCGCGAAGATACGAAACGGAGGGTGGTTAAACGGCATATTGTGCTTCGTCATGTCGAGTGGAGCTTGCGGAATCGAGACATCTAGATTTCTCCGCTTCGGTCGAAATGACGCTACCTATTAAATGGTAGCAATTACCTTTAATTCAATCCCAATTGGGGTTGGCAAACAGTTGATTTCCAACGTTGTTCTACAGGGCAAATTATCCTTAAAATACTCAGCATAAATGCGATTGTACGTTTTGAAATCGTCTTTCATGTTAGTCAGGAAAACCGTTACATCAACAATTTTATCCCAGCTAGAACCTGAGTCTTCCAAAATCATTTTCACATTATTGAATACAGAATGGCATTGCTTTTCGATGTCGTAAGATTTAATCGTTCCATCTTCATTCAACTCAACCCCCGGAATTTTTTTGGTTCCTCTTTCCCTAGGGCCAACTCCAGAAAGAAAAAGCAATTCGCCAACTTGCCTAGCATGTGGATAAAGGCCAACGGGTTCTGGTGCTCTATTTGAATTGTGCTTCGATTCGCTCATTACAATATCGTTTGCCGTCAAATATAAGCGAACTGAAGATGCGGAATGTGTCTTCAAAAAGTGCGTTTTCTGGGTTCATAAAATGATACATTTGCTCACCATCTAAAATTTGATGAGCAAGAAAACAGGCATCTTAGTTATTGGAGCATCTGGCCAAATTGGTACAGAATTGGTCATGGAGCTTCGCTCTAGGTATGGTGCCGAAAATGTTGTTGCTTCCGATCTAAAAACAGCATCGAAAGAAGTGCTGGAAAGTGGGCCTTTCGAACAATTGGACGTAATGGATCGCGACAAGCTTCAGCAAATTGTGATGAAGTACAACATTGGTCAGGTTTATCAGCTTGCGGCATTATTATCTGCCACTGCTGAGCAAAAGGTTATGCCTGCTTGGAACCTCAACATGTACGGCCTTTTCTACGTATTAGAATTAGCCAGAGAAGGCCTCATTGATAAAATATTTTGGCCAAGTTCTATTGCTGTTTTTGGCCCGAATACTCCAAAATCAAACACGCCACAATCAACCATTACAGAACCCGTTACGGTTTACGGAATCAGCAAATTAGCTGGCGAACAATGGTGTTCCTATTATCACCAACGTTATGGGGTTGATGTACGAAGTTTGCGTTATCCCGGCTTAATAGGTTACAAAAGCGCACCTGGCGGTGGAACCACAGATTACGCGGTAGATATTTTCCATAAAGCTGTTGCTGGGGAAACATTTGAGTGCTTTTTAGACAAGCACACCAAGCTTCCTATGATGTATATGCCCGATGCCATAAAAGCTACTATTGGCATAATGGAGGCGCCTTCTGAAAAGCTGAAAATTCGTGCTGGATATAACATCTCAGCTTTCAGTTTTACCCCAGAGGATTTAGCTATGGTTATCAGAAAGCAAATTCCTGATTTTGCTATTTCCTATAAGCCTGACTTTAGACAAGCTATTGCAAACGGTTGGCCGAGCAGCGTAGATGATTCTGCGGCTAGAGATGACTGGGGTTGGAATAATGATTACAACTTGGACAAAATGGCCAAGGAAATGCTAGAGCATTTATCTGAGGCGGTTAGTTAAAAACGGTAAACTTAATTTCAAAAGGCAAATCGAATGTTTCTATAAACATGTCGATGTCTTCCTGAATTGTATCGTCTTCCTCTTCATACTCCCAAACAACCCTAACCTCGTGGCCTAATTCTCTTGTTCTTTCAAGAGCGTTTAACAACTCAGCTAGAGCTTTTGAGGTAGCCGAATTATAGTACTCTAACCGAACGTGTATAATCCTGATAGGGGTTTCGGTTTCTTGTAACGACCGAAGTCTTAGAATAATGGGGTCGAAAAAATCCATCCCTTCTTCGGGATAAGAACGTCCCTCAATGCGCAGAATAGACAACTGCCTATCCAAGATAACACTTGGACTTCTATCGGTCGCTTCTATAATCCACTTCTCCATTCTATCCCAAATGTAGCGAACGAATCTTTACGTGATTCCCCGAACAAATCGACAAACGACATAAACCTAAGCAGTCAAGAACAGTATAAAACCATGTAACGAGGACGAAAGACATGAAATCTAGAAGCATTTTTACCTACTTAATCTTAGCCGCCACTTTTGTGTTGGCCACGGCTTTTACTTCTGTAAGCAACAATGGAGACTCCATTAATGTACGAGATGCCAACAACCTTAAGCAAGGTTGGTGGAAAGTGCACAACACAAACGGAAAATATAAGGGTTACGAAGCCGAACAACTTGTTGAAGAGGGTGAGTACGTAAACAACAAGAAAACTGGTATTTGGACCAAGTACTACCCTAACGGGAACAAAAAGCACGAGCTCACCTTTGCCAATAATATTGCAAATGGCTATGCCAAAATTTACTATCGAAGTGGCCAGTTACAGGAAGAAGGAATTTGGAAAATGAACCGATGGTCAGGTCAATACAAGTATTACTACGAGAACGGAAACACAAAGTACGACTGGAACTACAACAATTCCGGGAAACGCGAAGGCGAACAAAAGTATTTCCATGAAAATGGGGTGGTACAATACATTGGAGATTGGAAAGGCGGAAAAGAGTCGGGAGAGTTAACCGAATTTCACGAAGATGGCTCGGTTAAGGCTAGACGTTACTTCGATGATGGAAAGGTTCAGCCAGAGAAAACCGTTAATCTAGTTGCTGGGAAACAGTTTGATGCAAGAGCCAAGATGTATTCTGGCAAAGCCAAGCCCAAGAAGATGGCTCGAGGCTATCTGGTTGATGGCTACAACAAAATGATGAATGCCGATGGCACCGTTTCTAAGGAAGGAACATTTAAAGACAAGAAACTTGTTGACGGTAAGGTTTATGTTTACGAAAACGGCCAACTAGCCAAAGCCATTCTATACAAAGGCGGAAAAAGAGCTGGGGAAGAGGTCGCTCCGTAGGGCACTACAATTATCTTTGTGGCTTACCTTCGAAAGCAATGAGTAGTAAGCTGCATTTTTACAATACGATTACCAGGAAGAAAGAAGAGTTCATTCCCGCAAACCCACCGTTTGTGGGAATGTACGTTTGTGGCCCTACCGTTTATGGCGATGCTCACTTGGGTCACGCTCGCTCTGCCATCACTTTCGATATTGTTTTTCGATACCTAAAACACCTTGAGTATAAGGTTAGGTACGTGCGAAACATTACAGATGTTGGTCACTTAGAAAATGATGCTGACCATGGCGAAGACAAGGTTGCCAAGAAAGCACGGCTAGAGCAGTTAGAACCAATGGAAGTGGTTCAGTATTACAAAGACCGCTACCATAGAGATATGGATGCTCTGAACAACAATCGTCCTTCTATTGAGCCACAGGCTTCTGGTCATATCATTGAGCAAATTGCCATGACCGAATCCATTCTTAAGAACGGATTTGCCTATGAATCTCAAGGTTCGGTTTACTTTGACGTTGAGAAGTTTGCACAATCTCATCACTACGGAAAATTATCGGGTAGAAAGATAGAAGACCTTCAATCCAATTCCCGCGATTTAGATGGCCAGTCTGAAAAGCGTAGCCCACTAGACTTTGCTCTTTGGAAAAAAGCATCTCCAGAACACATTATGAGATGGCCTTCTCCTTGGAGCGATGGTTTTCCGGGTTGGCACATTGAGTGTTCGGTTATGAGCAGCAAATACCTTGGCGATTCCTTTGATATTCATGGCGGAGGGTTGGACTTACTTTTCCCGCACCACGAGTGCGAAATTGCCCAATCTGTTGGGGCAAACGGAAAAGAGCCTGTTAAGTATTGGTTGCATAATAATATGATTACGCTCAACGGTCAGAAAATGGCCAAATCACTTGGGAACACCATTATGTTGCACGAGTTCTTTACTGGTGAAAATGAACTCCTTGAAAGCGCTTATGAACCATTAACTATTCGGTTTTTTATTCTTCAAGCTCACTACAGAAGCACGCTAGATTTTAGCAATGAAGCCTTGCAAGCAGCACAGAAAGGGTACTCAAAACTTCACACTGCATTAGCAACTGCCAAAGAGTTGTCGCTCAATTGGGGTGCCGATTCGGATTCTGTAAAAGGCAAAATTGACGCTTGGGAAAAGAGCTGTGCCGATGCAATGAATGACGATATGAATACCGCCCTTACAATTGCAACATTGTTTGAGGTTTCAGCATACATCAACGCATTAAAAAACGGACAGGAAAAAGCTATTCCAAGTAAGGAGGAGTTTGAAAGAATTACCCTGTTGTTCTCCGCATACTTTGAGGATATTTTAGGACTAGGAAGTGAGCAAAACACCGAAAAAAGTGGTGCCGCATTAGATGATGTTATGGGTGTTTTACTTGGCCTTAGAAATCAGGCTAAAGCCAATAAAGATTATGCTACCGCTGACGCGATTAGAGACCAACTCAAAGAGGTTGGTATAGCTATTATGGATGGCAAAGACGGTGCAGATTGGCAAATGGATGCGTAGGCTACTTTTTCTTTCGTTAGTCATTTTTACTTGCGGATGTAATCCTAACAGCAGGCAACCCGCTGTGGTTGAATTAGCTGATGCTCCCGCGTTTAACTCAGACACAGCCTATCATTTCATCACACAACAACTGGCTTTCGGGCCACGGGTTCCTTCAACTCTTGGCCATCAACTTTGTGGCGACTTTTTGGTTGGCAAACTGACTGAATATGGTTTAAATGTGACCGAGCAAAAAGACACCATTATTGGTTTCAACAAAAGGCCATTTCCGCTCAGAAACATTATTTGTTCGGTTAACCCAGAAAACAAGGAGCGCATTCTGCTATGTGCCCACTGGGACAGCCGTCCGTACACTGACCAGGACGTAGAAAACCGCGAAGACTCGCTTATTGGAGCAAACGACAATGCTAGTGGGGTTTCTGTCCTTTTAGAAATTGCTAGAAACCTTGGCGTCTCTAAGCCAAAAATTGGCATTGACCTCGTCTTTTTTGACATGGAAGACCAGGGCAGACCTGCTTATGATGCTGATGCAAATAGTGCCGACCACGGCTACTGCTTGGGGTCTAAATATTGGGCTGAAAACCGAGTTGGTGTAAAACCAAGTTTTGGAATTCTTCTAGATATGGTTGGGGCGGAAAACGCAGAATTTACAATGGAAGGTACGTCTGTAAAACATGCCAAATCCACGCTAAACCAAGTTTGGGATTTAGCAACTCAACTAGGATATAGCCAAAACTTCAGGTACAACCTCACTCGTGCCATTACAGACGACCATTCTAACATAATTGAGATTGCAGAAATTCCTTGCATTGACATTATTCAGTACGATGCCTCAACACCAACAGGCTTTGGTGAATACTGGCATACACACAACGACAACTTGTCTATTATTGATAAGAAAACACTGAAGGCGGTTGGCCAAACGCTGCAACAACTGCTTTATAATCAGGGAACCAAAAAATGAATGAGCCCTTTTTCTCTGTAGTTATACCCACCTACAACAGGGCTGAGTTTTTACCAACCGCTGTAAAAAGCGTTTTAGCACAAACTTTTTCAGCGTTTGAACTTATTGTGGTTGATGATGGTTCTGAAGACAACACTGAGGAATTGATGAATGCCTTCGCGTTAAGCGATAACCGAGTGACTTACATTAAACAAGAAAACAAGGGAAGAAGCACCGCCAGAAATGTTGGAATTAACAGCGCAATTGGCCAATACATTTGTTTTCTAGACAGCGATGATTTTTGGAAACCTGAGCATTTGGCTTCCTACCACAAATCAATTTCCAGCACCTCAACTCCATCCTTCTTTTACGGTGGACTTACTTGGTGGTTTGTTGACGAAAACCGAGAGCAGTCAGTAACCTACACTCCTCGAAGCAATTTCTCATCAGATGTTGAGTTTGTCATTGCCAATGAGTTTGCGCCTGATTGCGTTGCCATCCATCGCTCTTTGCTAAACGAACATGTGTTTGACCCTAGCCTGTTTATAAACGAAGACCTAGAACTTTGGGCCAGAATTGCGGCTAAACACCCAGTAGTAGAGGTTAAAACAAACACCGCTTTTCTTCGTGTTCACCAAGGCAACACAGCTACAAGCACAGAAGATGCTGTTTCTCCAAGAATAGCTGTGTTCAATATTCAGCTAGCAACCAAATCTGTACGCGAAAAGCTTTCCGATTCCTTCATCAGCAAACGCCAGAAAGGTTTTCATGAGCTGTTGATTCGGCACCTAGAAAAAACACCAAACAATCGAAGCAAATTTATCTTTCAGGCAGCTCGGTTTATACTGAGATACCCAACACAACCTGGAAACAACGCAAAACTTGTTTCTATCCTTTACTCACTTCCTGGTGGCGGCATACTAAAGCGTTTAATTAGTGGTTCAAAAGCGACTAACGGATAATTACCTTTGCTGGCCAAACACAGCCCCTTGTCAGATAGCCTCGTCATCATACCAACGTACAACGAAATGGAAAACGTCCAGCAGATGGTACGTACCGTTATGGCGCTGGACAAGAAATTCCACCTACTTATTATTGACGATGGCTCCCCAGATGGAACTGGGCAGTTAGTCAAAGACATGATTCCCGAATGCGATGGCCGTCTTTTTATAGAAGAAAGAACTGGCAAGCTCGGATTAGGAACGGCTTACATACATGGCTTTAAATGGGCGTTGGCTAGACACTATGAGTTCATTTTTGAGATGGATTGTGATTTCTCTCACAACCCAGAAGACTTAATTCGTCTATACAATGCTGCCGTAAACGAACCAGCAGACTTGGTTGTTGGCTCTCGCTATATTAAAGGAGTAAACGTGGTTAATTGGCCAATGGGCCGAGTGCTGATGTCTTATTACGCATCTGCCTATGTAAGAATGGTTACCGGCATGTCTATTAGAGACACAACCGCTGGTTTTAAGTGCTACAAGCGTACCGTTTTAGAAACCATTCCGTTAGATAAAATCAAGTTCTACGGATACGCTTTCCAAATTGAAATGAAGTTCTCAGCATGGAAATATGGCTTTAAGCTTCATGAAGTGCCAATAATTTTCACAGACAGAACCGCAGGAACATCAAAAATGAGTTCTGGCATTTTTAAAGAAGCCATTTTTGGTGTGCTTGAAATGCGCTGGAAGAGCCTGTTTAGAAACTATAAGAAGTAAACATCATGAGCGGATTCCTAATTAAAGGAGCCACACTTGTAAACGAAGGCAAACAAGAGGTTAAAGACCTTCTTATCAAAGATGGTCAGATTGCAAAAATTGGCAACTCCATTTCTAGCCAAGAAAACCTAACTGAGATTAATGCCGATGGTCTTTTCCTTATCCCGGGAATTATCGATGACCAAGTTCATTTTAGAGAGCCTGGATTAACCCACAAAGGAGAACTTTTTACCGAGTCGAGAGCAGCTGTGGCCGGTGGAATTACCAGCTTTATGGAAATGCCTAATACGGTTCCGAATGCGCTTACGCAAGAGCTTCTGCAAGACAAGTATGACCGTGCCGCTCAGGTGTCGCTCGGGAATTACTCTTTCTTTATGGGAGCATCTAACGACAACATTGAAGAGGTTCTCAAGACAGACGAAAAGAACGTTTGTGGAGTGAAGATTTTCATGGGTTCATCGACAGGCAATATGTTGGTTGATAGCGAGAAAACGCTTGATGGAATTTTCTCAAAATGCCCTATGCTTATTGCTACGCATTGCGAAGATGAAGCAACCGTTAGAGCCAACACACAATTGGCAATTGAAAAGTTTGGCGATGAAATTCCAATTTCTCACCACCCAGTAATTCGGGATGTTGAGGCTTGCTATTTATCCTCTTCCAAAGCGGTTGAATTAGCCAAAAAACACAACGCTAGGCTGCATATTCTCCACATTTCTACCGAGAAAGAAACCCACCTTTTCGATAATACTTTACCGCTTTCGGAAAAGCGAATTACTGCAGAGGCTTGCATTCATCATCTCACATTTAACAGTTCGATGTATGATGAAAAAGGCACACTTTTAAAGTGGAACCCAGCGGTAAAGTCTGAAGCAGACAGACAAGGCGTTTTTAAAGCGCTGCTTGATGACAGAATAGACATTATTGCTACTGATCATGCACCGCATACTTGGGACGAGAAACAGAATAAATACTTAAAAGCGCCTTCTGGCGGACCGCTAGTTCAGCATGCTTTACCAGCAATGATGGCACATGTAAAGAATAGAGCCATTTCCATTGAGAGAATGGTTGAGAAAATGTGTCATGCTCCTGCGGTATGTTTCCAGTTAGAAAATCGAGGCTTCATCCGAGAAGGCTATCAGGCAGACTTAGTTCTTATTGATTCTAAAAAGCAGTGGCAAGTCTCCAAGGAAAATATTCTATACAAATGCGGTTGGTCAATTTTTGAAGGAACAACATTTGACGCTGCCGTAACGCACACCTTTGTAAATGGTCATTTAGCGTTTGCTGATGGTAAGCTGAATGACTCTGTGCTTGGTCAGCGACTCTCTTTTGACCGATGAAAAGGTTGGCAACTCTTCTGCTGGTAATTTCTGCAGTTAGCATTTCGTGTAACAGCCAAAAACAAGAAAAGCCTAGCTACCTTATAGATGAGGAAAAAATGGTTTCTGTAATGGTTGATATGCACATTGTAGAAACAGCTCACAACCTCAAATTACTTCCTCCGGATAGCACAGGATTGGTTTACAACGAAACGTTTGAGCGCATTTACGTTACTCATGCAATTACCAAAACCGATTTTGACAGTAGTTTATTCTACTACACAACGCAAACGGAACAAATGAGCGTGATTTACGACAAGATCCTTGAAAAGCTTTATGAGCTAGAGTCAGAGGCTAACGCTGACCATTCTGATCAGTAAGAAACTGTTCGCAAACAAAATCCAGCGTTTCGTTTATATCGCGGTACGCAAACTCAGGGAAGGCGGCTAGTAATTTTGAATTATCGTAACGGTTCAACTGCATGGCATGATGTGCCACTTCTTTGGTAATAAACGGCTTAGTTCTAGTAATTGAACTACGCAGTTTTTCCACTCGCCATGTAAGCTCTGTAACAAAAGGAGATGCTTCAAAACGAGGTGGTTTCTTTCCCATTTTCTCAGCAATTCTGCCAAAAACCTCCTTGAATTTCCTGTTCTCAGCCCCAACAATAAACCGCTCTCCTTCCACCTCCGAATTCATGAGCAAAACCATCGTTTCAACTACGTCTCGCACATCAACAAAACAGTTTCCGCCTCGAGTGTAAAAAGGCAAACCACTGTAGGCTTTTTTAAACATAGCACCAGTGCTGGCCGTCCAATCGCCAGGCCCTAAAATCAAAGACGGGTTAATCATAAAAGCATTCAAACCCTCAACCATACCACGCCAAACTTCCATCTCTGCATTATGCTTACTCACGGCATAAGCCGCATTGTACGAAGAGTCTTTCCACTCCTTTTTTTCGCTGATGACCTCCTCAGAACCATCTCTCCCAATTGCCGCCACAGAACTCACATGGCCAAACCGAATTCTCTCTCTTTCTAAACATGCATTTACCAAATTAGCCGTTCCCTCAACATTCACCTTGTGCATGTACTCTTCTTCCGAAGGAATAAATGTTACCGCAGCAGCGCAATGGTAAACCTGTGTAACACCATCTAGAGCATCTTCTAAAGTGGCAATATCCAAAACATCGCCCTTAACCCATTCAATTTTAGACCATAATTCTTTGGCGTTTTGATGGTAATACCTGAACGTTTTAATGACCGCATTTCGCTTTTTTTCGGTTCGATAAATAGCCCTAACAGCTTTCTCATCATTAACCAGCTTTAGCAACAAATGTGAGCCCAATAAACCAGTACCTCCAGTAACCAAAATCATGGTTCAAAATTATCAAACCAAGGGAACGAAAAATTGCTTTTAGACAATTGCTGATTTCTATTTTTGCGGCCATGAAAACGATGGACAA
>JBMYXX010000088.1:0-10023 GCA_049608805.1 Flavobacteriales bacterium
TTTTTCGGCATGCCCGCCAAGAGAATATCTACTTGGTTTCACTTCCAAAATTTGCTCACCCTCAGTGTACATTATGGATTGATGTGCTCCAGCAAAATCTACTGTATTGTTTGCTGTGTTGATTACACAGATTGAGGCCACCATTCCGTCAGTCAAATTCACTTGGTTGTCGTATTTTGAAAAACTATACGTCAAGTGCTGGTCAATTTGCTCCAGTATTTTGGATGGGTTAACCTGCTTTTGCACCGCAACAATTTGCTCCAACAAGTTAATTCCCATTACTGCAAGCATGGCTCCTGGAACTCCATGTCCGGTACAATCAACCAAGGCAACCACTTTTAAGTCGCCAATATCATGAACCCAATAAAAATCGCCACCAATTAACTCCTTTGGTTTGTAAAAGATAAAGTGGTCTTTAAAACAGCGACTAAAGTCTTTGTCTGTGGGTGTAAGAGCCATTTGAATTCGTTGAGCATACCTCATACTATCAAACAGGTCTTGAGTGGCTTCGCCCAACTCTTGTGTTCGTTCTTCAACTTCTTGCTCTAGAGATTCGTTCATCTCTGCTAGGGATTCTCTAGCCTTGAAAAGCTTCAGTTTGTCCTTTATCTGTCCCTCAACGGACAGGGCAATATAGGTTCCCAAAATTCCAAGTCCCACCGTATAGCTAAATCGTGCTATGAGAGCAGGAGTATCGGCAATTGTATCTGAATCGGTGAACACAATCAGCATGTCAACCGCCATATAAGCGATTGATATTATGAGTGTTTCTCTTCTGCTATAACGCATTGCAACAGCTACAATGGAAACATACCAAAGCGGAAAGAAGGGAGAATTGCCACCACCAGTTACCAAGAGCCAAAGTCCAATGAGTGCGGTATCGGTAGCAGTTGAAAAGGCGCTGCTCATTAAAAGAGGAAACCGCTTGTGTGGTTCAAAAACGAGAACGCCAAACGCATACGGAACTGCAATGATCTGTAGCGCCCAAGCTATCCAAAGCATGTCCATGCTCTGGTGATCCATGAAGAACACAAAGTTGAGACAGTTAGAAAGGATAATAAACAGTCTGCCTTTACCAACACTGGTTTCGGCTTCTTGCAATTTCTTTCTAATCTCCTCCTGGTATTGGCGATTAGGTTTGGTCATTGGAAGGGGGTTCCGAATGGTTCTACCTGAAAGTTTAGAATAAGTTTCGTTCGATTGATTAATGTTATAAAAACTTTTCTAGCGGAGCTTATCTTTGTTCTCAAAGTCAGCCCGAGAGATGGAAATAAAAAATAGAGTTGAGGAAAGCGGATTACTTACGTTTAATCTCGAAGATTTGTACCAAGTTGGAGAACGAAAAACCTTCGACCTAAAGAATTTTCTTTTTGAAGGTTTGATGCTACGCGAGAAGGATTACCGACAGCAGCTAAAAGACTTGGATTGGAGCGAGTTTCAGGATGCGTTAGTGAACATTGAATGCACAGCTGATGCCATTGTTCCGCAATGGGCATTTATGTTGGCAGTAACCTATCTGCAGCCAGTTGCAAAACGTGTTGTAATGGGCACTTCAGAAACACTGGAAACAGTTCTTTATCAAGAAGCGTTGGCCAACTTAGATTTAGCACAATTCGAGGATGAAAGAGTAATTGTGAAGGGCTGCGCGAAATACCCTGTGCCAACTTCTGCTTATGTTGAGTTTGTGGCTAAACTAAAGCCAATAGCCAAAAGTGTAATGTATGGAGAGGCGTGTAGTACGGTGCCGCTTTTTAAGCACTAAACAAACGCCTGCATTTCGTAGAGTTTGCTGTAAACTCCGCTTTTAGCAATGAGGCCTGTGTGATTACCTCGCTCAATAATCTGACCTCCATCAATTACAATGATTTCATCCGCATACTGGATGGTAGATAATCGGTGCGCAATAATGAGCGAAGTTCTATTCTCCATCAGCTTAAAAAGTGCTTCCTGAACGAGCTTTTCCGATTCGGCATCTAAGGCAGAAGTGGCTTCATCTAAGATGAGAATTGGCGGGTTATGCAAAATAGCCCGGGCAATACTGATTCGTTGCCGCTGACCACCAGAAAGTTTGCCGCCATCTTCGCCAATATTGGTGTGGTAGCCGCTTTCCATTTGCTGAATAAATTCATCGGCATTGGCAACTTTAGCGGCAGAAATAACCTCTTCTTCTGTAATTCCTTTTAGGCCAAAAGCAATGTTGTTGAAAACGGAATCGTTGAAAAGAATTGCTTCTTGGGTAACAATTCCAAGCTTGCTTCTAAGATCATGCGCTATTAAATCTCGAGTGTCAACTCCGTCAATTAAAACAGCACCTTCCGTTGGGTCGTAAAACCTTGGGAGCAAATCTACCAGTGTGGTTTTTCCTGCTCCAGACGGACCAACAATGGCAATTGTTCGTCCTCGTTTAACCGTAAGATTTACGCCTTTCAGAACATCAATTTCGTTCTCGTAAGAAAAGCTCACGTTCTTGAATTCAATCTCCTTTTCAAACTTCTTTAAACCAACGGCATTTGGTTTCTGCTGAATGGTTTCTTCTGCCTCTAAAACGGTATCAATACGTTCTGCAGCAGCCATTCCTTTCTGAATCATGTAAACAGACGAGGTAAGCGATTTTGCGGGCTGAATGAGTTGCGAGAAAACCACGATGTAGCCAATAAACAAATCGGCCGTTAGGCCTTCTCCCATTAGCACCAAACTACCGCCACGGTAAATAACCATCACCATTACAATGGTTCCTAAAACCTCACTTAGCGGACTGGCTAAATGCTGTTTCCTAATCATCCGAACTTTCAGGTTTTTGTATTCCTGATTTACCCTGTGAAACTTGTCTGAGGATGTTTCTATGGCGTTAAATGCCTTAATAATTCTGAGGCCAGAAAGTGTTTCTATCATGGTAGAAACCAAAACGCCCATTTGGTTCTGAACCTTCTTTGAAGAGCGTTTTAAACTCTTGCCAACTCTACCTATAACCAAACCAGTTACAGGCAGAAGAATAAGTACAAACATGGTTAGTTCTGGGCTCCAAACCACCAACGTTCCAAGGAAAAATATGATGGTGAAAGGTTCTTTGAAAACCACTTCAACCGAACTCATTATAGAGCTTTCTACCTCCTGCACATCGCTGGTCATTTTAGCAATAATGTCTCCCTTCTTTTCTTCCGAGAAATAAGCAATTGGCAGGTTTACAACCTTGCGATAAATCTTGTTTCTTATGTCCCTAACCACACCATTTTTAAGCGGTGCGCTGGCGTAAAGTGCTAGATATCGGAACAGGTTTTTGAGGAAGAACGTGATTACCACAAAGAGACAAATGAACACAAGCGCTCGCATTTGTCCGTCAATGGTTATTTGCCCAGCATCGTTTAGAATTAGCTGACTAACCTGGTAATAGAAACCATCAATTAAATCGTTTGGATTGAGCGTTAACGTAGGCTTTTCGGTAACCATTGGTTGTATTCCAAACAGCACGCCTAACAGCGGTACAACCATCGTTAAAGAAAACAGCGAGAAAATAACCGATAGAATATTGAATAGAATTACAATGAGCACCTGCCCTTTGTAATTTCTGAGAAGTCCAATAATTCCCCAATAGCCCTGCATACGGCAAATATACCTTTCGTTCTGTTCCATGAAACGGCCTGCGCGCTTCTGGTATTGCTCCAAATTCCTTTTTTCTGATTTCGAATTTCTTCAACCTACATTTGTACCGATGGAAGAAAGTACACGACAGAAGAAAGTTTCGAGGGTAATTCAGCGTGAGCTTGGTAATTATTTTCAACGCAATTCAACCAGTTACGCCAATGGCGGAATGATTACCGTAACGCAAGTGCGCGTTAGCCCAGATTTGGGGATTGCAAAAGTTTACCTGAGCATTTTTGCTGTTGATGATAAAGAAGCCGTGGTGCAAGTAATTAGAGACCGTGCTTGGGAAGTAAGAAAATACATTGCCAAGGAAAGAAACGAACTCAGAGTTGCTCCAGACTTGCACTTCTATATTGATGATTCGCTGGATCAGATTGAACGAATAGACGACCTTCTAAAAGGCGAATAAGTCCATTTTTGAACCTACCAGTTCACATAGCTAAGCGTTACCTCTTTTCTAAGAAGTCGCATAATGCGATAAACATTGTTTCTGGAATTTCTGTAGCTGGTGTGGCCGTGGTTACTGCCGCCATGGTAATTGTGCTTTCCGTTTTTAACGGGTTCGAAGGGCTGGTAATTTCGCTCTACAATGTGTTTGAAGCGCCAATTGTTGTTACTCCCGCAGAGGGGAAAACAATTGAGTTAAGTTCCTTTCCTACCGATGAAATTCTTGCAACCGATGGCGTAATTGGTTATGTAGAAACGTTAGAAGAAAGTTGTCTTATTCGCTATCGCGATAAGCAGTATTTCGCAAGAGTAAAAGGAGTTTCAGACAACTTTCTTGAGCTTACCGATATTGACAGCATGGTGATTGACGGAGATCCGTTTATGCATGTAAATGGAACTCCAGCAGCGCTCATTGGTTCTGGTGTGGCGTATCATCTTTCGGCCAGTGTTAACGACCCACTAAATCCGTTAGAAGTTTATGTTCCCAAGCGAGGTTCTAAAGCCACTGTTGATCCTTCAAAAGCATTCAATGTAAAGCAGATTTACACCACAGGAATATTCTCTATTCAAGCCGATTTCGATTTACAGTATGTCATTACGCCAATCAAGTTTGCAAGAGAATTGCTTAATCATGAAGGCCGTGTTTCATCTCTAGAGTTAGCCTTAGAACCAACGGCAGATATGGAATCTGTAAGAGAAGAAATTCAGGAAAAGCTTGGTGCCGACTATGTGGTTAAAGACCGTTTTCAGCAGAACGAATTGCTCTACAAGATTATGAAGAGCGAAAAATGGGCGGTGTTCATGATTCTTTCGTTCATACTTATGATTTCCATTTTCAATGTAATTGGCTCCTTAACTATGTTGATTTTGGAAAAGAAAAAGGACATCAATATTCTGCGAAGTATGGGCGCCAGCGAAGAACTAATTCAGCGCATTTTTATACTCGAAGGTGTTTTCATTTCACTGATTGGTGCGGTAGGCGGACTCCTTCTCGGATTGCTTGTTTGCTGGGCACAAATTCAGTTTGAAATCATAAAACTCAATTCTGGCGGGAACTACATTGTGCAAGCCTATCCAGTAGAAATTCAGCCTATGGATGTGCTTTACGTTTTCCTTGTTGTTGCAACAATTGGTCTGCTAGCCGCTTGGCTTCCTGTTCGTAAAATCATCCGCCCAGCAGAAACCGTAAGGATTGTTGGGGAGTGATTAAAACTTCCCCTTCGTTTTAGCCGCTTTTACAGAATCATTATAGGCTTTGTCGGGTGCTCCGTGCTCAATAACTTTCTTAATAGTTGTGTCTGGCAAGGCACCTTCAACTTTAGGCTTGGTAGAAGCTGGTTTGTTTTCAGGCGTGTCAACTGTGCCATCAACCGCAGGTTCATCCGCAGAAAGAATTTCATTTTCTGCAGGTAGTTTGGTAGAGTCAATTCTTGCCGTTTCAACAACGGTTTCTTCCTCTAATTTCTCTGCTTTTTTATCTGCAGTGCTATTGCACACAGAAAGCAGAACCGATAAAAGACTAATTGATAATAAGCTTTTCATGCGCCAAGGTTTTTTGGTTTGATGTAACGGTAATCGAGTAAGTTCCAGCGCTTAAGGCGTTTCGGTTAAACCGAAGTGTTTTAAGCCCTGGCTTCATGTTGTCTTCTAGCAAAAGCTTTACCAATTGCCCTTTCATGTCGTAAATGCTTACGTTAATATCTGCCCGTTCTTGCATTTCAAACTCAATAGAAAACTGCTCAATTGTTGGGTTTGGATAAACGCGTAAAGCTGTTTGATTTTCAGTTTTACCAATTGCCCCAGGCTGACCGCCATCAGTAAGTTCGCCAATCCAAGTATTCCACCCATTATTTACGCCCCAATTGTTGCCGCTCATTCCGTAGCAACCAGAAGCCCAAACGGTTCGGTTTGCGCCATTTCTGCGCGAGATTCCCGTATAGTCTCCCCAACGGTCGGGACTTTGTCCGCCAATATTTACATCATCTTCGCCAGCCTTAATTTGTACGGAATTGCTCCATTCCATGTTATGGTCGCAGTTTACCGCTCTAAACTCTGGGAAAATATCTTGCCCAGAACGAAGGAAACCGATAATGACGCTTTTGTCTGTTTGAGAAGTTCCAGAACTAGCCACGGCTGGGTAGCAGTAATCGTGGGTTCCGGCATTGCCGAAAGTTGATTCCTGAACGGTTAGGTCGCTAGAGTTAATTCGTTTGTAGTTAATGCCATTCCAGCCTTGCTGAATGTCGCTGGTAAAAACCATGTGAATGGTTCCATCAAGATAAAACCCATTTTGAATTCGGTTGTCGCCAATATCAAGTTGCACTCCAGAGCCATTTTGAGCGGCATTACCGCCAACATCAAAACCAGAGGTGTTGGCGCTATAAGCGTTTAACTGCTCGTCATTAGCAGACATGTCATCGGTCAGGTCAAACACCATCACTCTGTCAGATGGATTTGAGGTTTCGTTGGCAACCAGCAAAACTCCAGGGCCATAATTTCCTTGTTGCCCCCAACTTAACGGAACCATGGTAAAAGCGCGCTCGTTGTTTTGGTCTTGCACATCTGACCAGTATTGGTAATTGATGGATTGACCTGCGTAGCATGGCGCTTTTTCTATTTGAAAAAGGATGTTGCCAGAGCTTTGGCCGGCATCGGTAAACATGTTTCCTGTAATGTATAGTTCATTGTTGCTCACCCCAATATTCGGGTAGTCAAACCAGGAGCCTTGGTGGGCCTGATTGGCTTGAATACGATAAACCCACCAGCTATCCTGTGCTGGATTGTTCCCTTGAGAAAAACAAATTAGAAGTTCACTTTGCTGGGATGAGGTTCCATGAAGAATAACGTAAATAAATCGGTCGGCTTCACTATCGTAAAGCACTTTTGGGTCGTAAATGTTGCCAGTTGGCGTTGGGTTTAAAAAGCTGAAGAAATCAGAATGTCCCTGAAGCGTGAATAGATATGGGTCTTGTGCGTCTCCGTCATAAACTTCCATGGTAGCGTTATCGGCACTTACAATAATTCCTCCGTTAGAAATGGCCATGGAATTATCGCAAGGAGTTCCCCCAAATAGCTCATTTCCAAGAAAGTTTCTTCCTAAAGTTGGCGTAACTGCCAAGGGATTGGCAACTTCTTGAGGGTTTTGGTCGCGTGTGGTGTTTGCAAACTTGAGTTCGGTTTTCTCTGCTTTTATCCGCTCTAATTCGCTTTTGAAAGGTGCGCCATGCTTAATGTTTCTAGAAGAAACTGTTCTAAGCCAACTTTCTGATACATCCTTAAATCCTCTTGATCCCATGCAGGGTTCAGAGATTATTTCCGATTTGGTAAATCCAACACTCTTGATTGGATGCAAGTCTGCTGATGGTGAGATTTTGGCATGTTGAGCAAAGCCAACAGCCGTAAATCCGATGGCGAATAATAAGGAGGAAAGTTTCTTCATTGTATTCGTTTTTGCGTTCCGAGATATAAATATAATCGTCTCAACTAAAAAAGAGGTTGCGCTTCATTGTCTCCTAAATTTTCTAGCGAACAAAAAAGGCCGCTTCTCAGCGACCTTTTCTCCTTTTTCATTTTCTCGCATTCCTAGCTCAAACCTGCGCTTCGTCTTCGTTTTTTACAACTTCCAACGCCTCTTCGGTTGTGGCTTCATCGCTTTCAACTTCAACCTCTTCGGTTACAACGGTTCCAGTGTAAATTCCACCTCCGTTGGTGCTAGAAATACACTCTAGAATGTCATCCTCAGAAAGCAGGCTTGCATCAAATGTGAAGTATCCCACACCTTCATCAAAGTTTACTTCGCTTTTACCCATTCCGGCCAATTTTCTGCAATCTTTCTCAATTGGGCCAGCACAACCAGCAGGGCAACTCATTCCATCAATCTTAACGGCAAGTGTTGTTGGAGTTTCCATTTCATCAACACTCATCACTTCAACTGGTGATTCGTCACCACCTCCAGAGTTTGTTGTAATCTCACCGCATCCAATAAAGAACACTGCTGTTGCCATTACGGCTATCGAAAAAAGTCTCGTTTTCATTTCTGTTTTGCTTTATAAATTTCTGAACTATTAATGTTTTCAATTATTGCCTGAGCAGATGTAGAACTGGCATCAAATTCAATTTTCGCCTCTTTAGTGCTAAGTTCAATTTCGGCAGATTTTACACCGTCAACTCCGTCAATCAAATTCTTGACAGCGTTGGAGCAATGCCCACAACTCATTCCGTCAACTTCTATTATTGTCTTATCCATCGCGCTAGCAAAGGTAATGTATGGCCGCCATTTTCTTGAAGGCTAATTGACGTTCTTTGCGCCATGGGTCAATCCTTAAAAAGTTGGTTGCTTTTGCTCTTAATCGGAACGATTTGGGGAAGCTCGTTCATCTTGATGAAAAAGGGATTGATAGTCTTTTCTGATACTCAGATTGCTACTCTGCGCATGGGGATGGCTTGGCTGGTTACGCTTCCTTTTTTGCTAACGCGATTTAAAGAAATCACCAAAAAGGAATGGCTGATTTTACTTTCTGTGGGATTACTCGGCAACGGTCTTCCGGCCTTTTTATTCGCTACAGCGCAAACCAAAATTGATAGCTCATTAGCTGGAATGCTAAATTCTTTGGTGCCCATTTTAACCATGGTTTTTGGTTTAATGATGTTTGGCTTACGAACTTGGCCAATGCAAGTAATCGGATTGGTAATCGGTTTTGTTGGCGCCATATTACTTATCGTTATGCCTGGTGGAATAAGCGATTTTCAACCAACAGCTTTGCTTGTGGTTTTAGCCAGTATGTGCTACGCTTTTAACCTCAACGTTGTGCGGAAGTACCTCTCCAAAATGCCATCCATGCTTATTACGGCAGGTTCGTTTTTGTGGGTAGGCCCATTGTGTTTAGTTTATTTGTTTACAACAGATTTTACTTCTCGGTTTGAACACGAGTATGCATTGCAATCCTTTGGCGCGATTTCAATTTTGGCGGTAGTGGGAACCACAATTGCGGTGCTAATGTTCAATAAATTGATTCAGTCTGGAGGAGCAGTTTTTGCTTCAATGGTAACGTATATCGTTCCTGTTGTTGCCATTTTGTGGGGTGTTTTGGATGGTGAGTCAATCAATGTTTGGTCAATAGTTGGAGTAGCTGTAATTCTTGGTGGCGTTTACCTTGTAAACAAACCATCAGTAAGCTGACACATTTTTCGCGCTTGTTTATGCTATTTTTGTGCTCGACCCCAAAAATTCGACATGAAAAAGATTTTATCAGCCTTGTTGGTGGCTTCGTTACCAGCGCTTGTTTCGGCTCAATCTACACTTCAATCAATTGGAGATATTTTTCAAGCTAACTGTACGGTTGGATGCCATAGCGGTACCAGTCCAAGTGCCAACCTAGATTTAAGTGGTAATCCATCGGACTTAAGGGATGCGCTGGTAGGAGTTGATCCGTTAAACCCAGCGGCAGCTGCAAAAGGATATAAACTGGTAGATGCAGGATATCCGCATAAGAGCTTTTTACTTTACAAGTGCGCAACACCAGCTTGGGATGGGGCCTATGGAATGGATGCGGCAGAAGGAAATGCAATGCCTAGCGGACAACCGGCTCTAGAAAAAGAAGAAGTTGAGTTAATGCGCCAGTGGATTTTAGCTGGAGCCAAGCAAAATGGAGTTGTAGTTGACCCTCAGTTGTTGGATGATTACTACAATGACAATGGAATGGACCGAGTAGCGGTGCCAGCTGCTCCAGCGCCAGGAGAAGGATTTCAAATGCACCTGGGGCCATTTTTCTTGGAGCCAGGAGAGGAGGTTGAGTTTTATAAGAAGGAAAAGGTTAATAATGATGACTTAGAGAACGTAACAAAGTTTGAAGCGTTTTTTAATGATGAATCGCATCACTTCTTATTGTTTGAGTTTTTACCGGGTACTGATGCTGGTATTGAAGAAGGTTTGCG
>JBMYXX010000089.1:0-9999 GCA_049608805.1 Flavobacteriales bacterium
CTTTGAGAAGCCACAAAAGCCCCAATTGGCATTCCACCGCCCATTCCCTTGGCCAGCAAAAGAATATCTGGTTCAATATCAAAATGCTCAAAAGCAAATAGTCGGCCCGTCCTCCCGAAACCACACTGAATTTCATCTAAAACTAAAAGTGCTCCTACCTCAGAACATCTGTTTCTTAGGGCCTTCATGTATTCTAAGGAAGGAACCAGTATTCCGGCTTCGCCTTGAATGGTTTCTAGAAATACCGCAGCTGTTGCTTCAGTAATGTTTTGTAAATCATCAAAATCCCCGTGTTTGATGACAGAGGTTTCTGGTAGAAGAGGGTAGAAGGGAGATTTGAATTCTTCATTACCCATTAGACTCAAAGCGCCATTCGAACTACCGTGATAAGCATCTACAAAGCTGATGAGTCCGCTTCTGCCTGTTGCTTTTTTTGCAAGTTTTATAGCGCCTTCAACGGCCTCGCTACCAGAGTTAACGAAGTAAACCGAATTGAGTGATTCTGGAAGAACGCTCGTTAGTGCATTAGCAAACTGAACTTGTGGCGACTGTACGTATTCGCCATAAACCATAAGGTGTAAGTGTTTGTCTGCTTGGGCTTTAATGGCTTCTACAACCTTTGGATGTCTGTGGCCAACGTTGCTGACAGAAATTCCAGCAATTAAATCCAAGTATTTCTTGCCACTTGGCGAATACATATAAACACCATCTGCGTGCTCAATTTCTAATCCAATTGGGCTGTCTGATGTTGGTGCTAGATGATTTAGTAAATGTTCTCTGTGAGTTGGCATTGCGCAAATTTAGACCAAAAAAAAGGGAGGCAAATTGCCTCCCTCATAAATTGGTATTAACCTTAATTACATTACCACTCCAGTCAACGCAACGTTGAAAGTGATTGTGTTGTCAATTGCCTTGTCTCCAAGATTATCGAAGAAGCTGTCTGAACCGTAACGCACGTCAAACTTAGTTCTGTCAATATTAATTTCTGCAGAAGCGCTAATTGCTCCATCTTTAGCTACAAACTTAGCTGGGAAGCTAACCTCGCTAGTAATTCCCTTGATGGTAAGATCAGCAGTAATCTTGTTGCCATCTACTTTTGTAATGGCAAGGTTGGCTGTTTGGTGTTTCTCAACTGCAAAGAAATCTTCTGAGTTAAGGTGACCAACTAATTTCTTAGCCATTCCTCCACTTAAATCTGTACAAGCAATTGTAGTCATGTCAATGGTGAATTTTCCACCTGTGATTTTACCATCTGTTACTTGTAATCCACCTTCTTTAACGGCTACAGTTCCTTCGTGGCTACTGCCAGTAACTTTTTTGGCAACCCATCTTACAGAGCTGTCTTTTGAGCTAATTGAGTAAAACTCACCGCCATCTGTAGCAGGAGTGAAGGCAACAAGCACCATAAATGCCATAATGCTTGAAAGGATTGTTGTGTACTTTTTCATTCTAATTGTTGTTTTGGTTTTTAATTGATGTTGCAACATTAAACTTACATAATCTTTAATTGTTCACAGCTTGTTTACAATAAATCTGCCAACAAGTTGATGTTGGTCTGAACTAGACAAATAATAGACTCCGCTTGCTAGGTCTTGGATGCCTATAGTTATGTCCTTTTTTAAACCAGTGTTGAGGTTAGTGAGAACGATTCTTCCGTAGGCATCTAGCACATTAATGTTCTGTGCGGTTTTAGTTGAAGGGAAATTTACCTGAACATAATCTGAAGCTGGGTTTGGCCAAATAGAGATTTGACTTTCATTGGTTAAAACGTTTTCGTCAACCCCAACATTAATAAAGTTTCTTGTTTCAGATTCCCAAATACCTCGCCCGTAGGTTGCTGCGCGAAGCATGTTTGTTGCTTCATGAATCTCTAACTCATTGACAATAACGTTTGGTAACCCAGTCATATAAGGTTCCCATTCGCTGAGGTTTTTATCCCAATAATAAACGCCAACGTCTGTTCCAACATACACACCTCCGGTAGAGCTTCTTTCAATTTCTACGCAGTTAACAGGTAGGTTGGGTAGGTTCATGCTCATGTTTTCCCATGTCTCGCCAGCATCTTCACTTCTATATACTTTTTGTCCTTCAGAATAGCCAGAAAATGTAACCCAAAGTGTGTTTTCCTCAAGCGGATCAAAGGCAACGTAAGTCATGTTATTGCTTGGTAAACCAGATAGAATGTTTGACCACTCTCCGCCTAAATCGGTGGTTATTCTTAATGTTCTTCTAGAGCCTGCTACCACATATTCTGTGTTGCTATGGGCAACATCAAGCATAATTAACTGGCCAGAATTTACGCTCACCAAACCTGGTGAAAATTCAAACCAGTCGCCACCACCAGCATCTGACCTATATACCTTAGTGTTTGATGCAGCGTAAAGCACGTCTGGTTCTCCAGGCTCCATCATAAACGGAGTAACCCAAGCGCCTTCGGTTGGAGCTATGTCATCACCGAAGTTGTTTCCACCATCGGTGCTCTTGTGTAATTCTCCTCTTTGAATAGTGCAGTACATAATTGTTGGGTCGGTAGGGTCAATCATTTGCTCCATTCCATCACCTCCGTAAACGCCTTGCCAAATGTTTTCTTTCCATCGGAATGTTCCGTTGTCTTGCGCACCACCAAGTACAATACCTTCTTCAGACTGAGCAACAGCTAATCGGTAAAACTGAGTGATTGCCATTCCGTTACTAATGGTTTCAAAACCATTAAAGAAGTAGGACCTTCGGTACAAACCACCATCACAACCAACGTAAAACTGGTTGGTAAGCGGATTGTATTCTAAACGATGGTGGTCTGCGTGAACATACGTTCCGTTAGCACCGGTCCAATGACCTTCTAGCATGAAATTGGCTCCTCCGTTAACTGATTGCCAAAGGTTAACGCCACCAACTTTAAGTTCATCGGCATTTACTGGAGAAACTGCTAATTCCATAGAATACCAGCCTTGTCCGCCATCACCATCTCCAAACTCATCGCCATTAAGAATGTTTGGTGTTGTTGCCATTTGAGTCCAGGTTTCGCCTGAATTATCTGAACGGTAAATGCCATGAAATGACGCTCCGTTTGAAGAAGAAGAAAGCGTGTAAACTACGTTTGGTTCTGCTGGCGAAACAGCCACTTTTGTTCTGCGCATATCGCCAGTTGCCATTCCGGAAGTAGAAGAGGCCCAACTGAGGCCGTTATCGTAGGAGACGTAGAAAGGTTGTAGTGAAGACGAGTTTGTTGTGGCATAAACTGTATCGTTGGCAAATGGCTTAAACTCCATGTCTGCAAAGTTTCCGCCTTGCACTAAATCCCAACTTACACCAGCGTTTTCGGTTCTGAATATACCGTGCGTTGAAGCTGCTAATAGCACGTTGGTGTTGGTAGAATCTATTAGCAATCTGCGAATATTACGCTGCTGATTTACGCCAAAGCTTAATCCGGTTGTGTCCCAAGAAACGCCTCCATCTGCAGAAAGAAGAACTCCGAAAGAATAGGTGTCGCCAG
Source organism: Flavobacteriales bacterium (assembly GCA_049608805.1). Taxonomy (GTDB): domain Bacteria; phylum Bacteroidota; class Bacteroidia; order UBA10329; family UBA10329; genus UBA10329. The sequence continues at coordinate 3,494 of JBMYXX010000089.1, forward strand.
AACTTCCATCTCCCGTACTTATATATATGCTGTCTGGGTAATGAGGATTTACAACGATGTCAGAAACACCAATGTTTGGAAGCTCATCTGTAAGTGGAGTCCATGTTTCTGCGTTGTCGTCAGATTTCCAAACTCCGCCAGAAGGTGCACCAGCCCACATTTTTAGCGAGTCGGTTGGGTGAAACGCCAAGGCAGATAGTCTTCCAATTGATCTTCCGCTTCCGTTTGTTGGTTCTTCAACTGGTCCAAGTAAATGCCAATCGCCAGCGGCTCCGCGATATTGCTCTTGCATTTTGGCGCGTTTTACTTCCTCAAAAAGCAACCGCGAGCTTGGTTTTTCACCGCGCTCGTTTAATCGTTGTTCCTGAAACCATTCCCAACGCTTAAACTGTTTCCAGCCAGAACTTTTTGCGCCTGTTTCGTCTCCAAATTCTTGATAAAAGGCCGTTTTAATTTCCTCAAAAGAATATTGAGGGTCATCAATCATTGTGCGCCAGTTTTGCGCTTCTGCGGTAATTGCAAAAGTGGCTAGGAACACAACTAGCGTAAATCGAATAATTGATGTCATTATGTAGTTCTTTTAGAGCCTTCGTAGATATCGAACCGGGCTAACCGACAATCAATTGAGCCATTATAAAGCTCTTTTTTCATGGTTGATTTAAGGCCAACTTTCTTGAGTGCGGTTAAGTTTCCGGTAATCATACAACACGCAAAGCCTTGCCAATTGTTCTTGAAAGCATCGCCTAAATTCTTGTAAAGCTCATCGATGTCTTCCTTATCCATCCTTTCTCCGTACGGAGGATTGAGTAGGAGCGTACCACCTTTTTCGGTCGGAACTAAGTCTAGAAAGTCTTGCACAGAAACCTGAATATCGTCATCAAGTTCTGCACTGTAGATGTTCTTCTTCGCTTTTGAAATCACATTGCTACTAGCGTCTGACGCAAAAATCCTCAATGGAGCATCAGAGATTTTTTCCATCGAACTTTCAATGATAGTGTCAAGAAGTTCTTGGTTAAAGTCCGGCCAATTTTGAAACGCGTAGTCGAATTTTCGGAACAAACCAGGAGGCATGTTTAATCCTTTAATAGCTGCTTCCGTTGCAATTGTTCCTGATCCACACATTCCATCGTAAAATGGAGTAGCAGGGTCCCAGCCAGAAAGTTCAACGATACCCGCAGCCAGCACTTCATTTATTGGCGCTTGCCCCGTTAACTGCCGGTAACCGCGCATGTGCAAAGACTGGCCCGTAGAATCTAACGATATGGTAACGTATTCCTTATCTATATATATATGAATTGGAATGTCTGAATTATCAAGATCAACATCTGGGCGTTCTCCGGTTTTATCTCTAATTCTATCTACAATGGCATCTTTGGCTTTGAGCGCCATAAAATGAGAATGCGTAAAGGTTTGGGAGTTGAGCGCAACTCTAATAGAAATAGTCTGGTCTTTTGAAACCAGTTTCTCCCACGGGAAAGCTTTTATTCTAGCGTAGTACGCGTTCTCGTCTATTGCAACAAAAGACTTAATAGGTTTTAAAACTCTTAGCGCAAAGCGCGATCGGAAATTGACCTTGTAAATGAAGCCCAAGTCTCCTTTAAAGCTCACGGCTCTTCTGCCTTTCTCAATATCTCTAGCGCCAAAAGTCTTAAGCTCTTGGGCTAAAATTTCTTCGAAGCCAGCTTGTGTGGTGGCCGTTAACTGAACAACATCTGCACTCAAATCAGTTCAATTCTAAGGTTAATAGTGTTTTCCAAGCGTCTTCTACATTCCCTTCTTGCAAAAGATTATGCGCTTGATGGTGTGCCGAGTTAGCATCTAAGGCTTGGCCAAGGCTTGAAGCGTAAGCCTCAATTTCATCATTGCTTGGTAGAGTAGGAGCCATTCCGAGTTGACCTAAATCGTTACCTGTAAGAATGGAACTGTTTCTTATTGATTCTGGCATTTGGTCAACTCCGAGGCCAACAACACGGCCGGGTTTTGGTACTTCAAAAACCGCGTCTCCATTTGCGCGGCAATACCAGTTTTGTCCCATTCTTGATACAAGATCTAGTTTTTGTGGATCGAGGTTTCCGTCTTCTCCAAAAACATCTTCAGAAATGTGCATTCTCACAACCTCAGAAACAACCAAGTTTCCTGCTCCGCCTTCTTCTCCTAAATGGATGATTTCTCTCACTTTACATTCTAATTGAACGGGAGCTTCTTTTACTCTTAATGGAGCTACCGAATCTGATTCGATTCCAGTTAATCCAGCTTTCTTAAACTCATTTACACCATCGCCAAACTCACAGCTGGCCAAATTCATTTGGTGTAGAATATCGTAGTTCACAATATTGATGACGCATTCTTTGGTCGTTTCAACATTATCTAAGGTGTGTTTGGTTGTGTTGCCTCTTACACGCCTGGCAGGCGAGAAAATTGCAATTGGCGGATTGGCACTAAACACATTAAAGAAACTAAATGGCGCCAAGTTCGGTCTGCCTTGTTCATCTACGGTACTCACAAATGCTATTGGGCGAGGTGCCACAGCGCTCAATAAAAGTCCGTGCAATTGTGGGGTTTCCATTTCGGAAGGCGTATAACTTCTCATGCTTGTAGAATTTGCGATGGCAAAGGTACGCAAGGGTTTCAAGTTGGGTGCGCGTTAAGGATGGTAGCGATATCCTCAACGCCTGTGGCGGAGAGATTTAGAGTCCCGATAGCTATCGGGAAGCCTGACCCCAATTTTTTATTGGGGGAACGCCCTGATAAAAGACATTTTAATGGGCTTGCTTTTTAAAAAAGAAAATTATCTTTGCACTCCCGTTTTCGGGGAGGTTCTTTAAATTATTGCGGATGTGGTGAAATTGGTAGACACGCTAGACTTAGGATCTAGTGCCTTACGGTGTGTGGGTTCGACTCCCTCCATCCGCACTTAAAACAAAGAGGGAACAGTTGAAAAACGGTTCCCTCTTTGTGCTAAAAGCAATATGTAAAACAGTTTAATGGAGACAATGAATATTTCCAAAGAGAGCATTGACGAACTAAATGCACGGGTAACAATTAAGTTAGAACCGGCAGATTACCAACCAACGGTTGACCGAGTTCTAAAAGAACACGCCAAAAAGGCGAACATGCCTGGGTTTAGACCTGGAAAAGTTCCTGTTGGAGTGGTGAAGAAAATGTACGGAACATCTGTTCTTGTAGAAGAGGTGAACAAGATGCTTGGCGACAAGCTTTACGAATACATTGGTAACGAGAAGTTGGAGATTCTTGGGAATCCGCTTCCTTCTGAAGAGGTAAAACCAAAAGCAGATTTTGAAAATCCTGCTGATATGGAGTTTACCTACGATTTAGGTCTTGCCCCAAAAATTGACCTAGACCTTGGTAAGAAATTTAAGTTCGACTATTACAAGGTTGAGGCTACCGAAAAAGACATTGAAAACTCTTTAGAGAACATTGCTAAGCGTAGCGGTGAGATGATTGAGCACGATACAGTTGCTGATAACGACCTTGTGAAGGTTATGTGGGTTGAGCTGAATGACGATAAGTCTATTAAAGAAGGCGGAGTTATGAATAGCTCTAGTATTGCGCTTGACACCATTAAAGATGAGGCTAAAAAACCATTGATTGGTAAAAAGCTTGAGGATAGTTTGAATGTTGATTTTACTGATTTCAGCACAAACGAAACCGATATGGCAGCTATGTTGGGTGTTACTAAGGAAGAACTTCCAGCGGTTAACAACAACTTCAAAATCACGATTGAGAAAATTCAGAGACTTAAGACAGCTGAGTTGAATGATGAGCTTTTCAAAAAGCTTTATCCTGATGGTTCTGTAACCAACATGGATGAAATGAAAGAGAAGATTAAGGCTGATTATGCTGGCTATTTCGGAAACGAGAGCGACAGAAAGTTGAAGAATGATATTGTTCTTGATTTGCTCAAAAACACCAAGTTTTCGTTGCCTGATGAGTTCTTAAAAAGATGGTTGAGAACGGTTGATGAAAAGAAACCTTCTGCTGAAGAAATTGAGAAAGAGTATTCAAATTACTCTGAAGGTTTAAGATGGCAGCTAATTGAGAATAAGATCATTAGAGATAATGACATTAAGGTTACTCAAGATGAACTTAAAGCTGGTGTACGTGAACAATTAACACAGCAATTTGCTTACTACGGTATGCAACAAGCGGACGACAAGATGATGGAAGACATGGTCGAGAAGTTCATGAAGCGAGAGGATGAGGTGAAAAAAGTGAACGATCAGCTTTACGACAAAAAGGTGATGGATTTCTTTAAAGAACAGGCAACATTGAAGGAGAAAACCATAGACAGCGAAAAGTTCTATGAAATGCTTTCAAAAGAGAACAATCAGTAGTTAAAAACTGACAATTTCAATGGATGCCGAGTATTGCTTTTAATTGCGATATTCGGCATTCATCGTTTAAATAATTAAGCAGAGGAAGTAATGGACGGAAACGAATTTAGAAAGTACGCAACCAAGCACAGAGGAATTAGCAGCACAACCTACGATAGCGTAGTTAGCTCAATGACTCCATATATTATTGAAGAACGCCAACTGAACATGAGTCAGATGGATGTGTTTTCAAGATTAATGATGGACAGAATTATCTTCCTAGGAACTGGGATTGATGATACTGTTGCCAACATCATTCAAGCACAGCTTTTGTTCTTAGAAAGCGCGGATAACAAGAAAGACATTCAAATTTATTTGAACTCGCCAGGAGGGTCTGTTTATGCCGGTTTAGGTATTTACGATACCATGCAATTGGTAAGACCAGACGTGCATACAATTTGTACAGGAATGGCGGCTTCTATGGGCGCAGTTTTGCTTTGCGCTGGTGCAACCGGAAAAAGGTTTGCACTTAAGCATTCGAGAGTAATGATCCATCAGCCGTTAGGCGGAGCTCAAGGGCAGGCATCTGACATTGAAATCACGGCTCGTGAAATAATGAAGCTTAAAAAGGAGTTATACGATATAATCTCTGATCATTCAGGACAACCATTTGATAAAGTTTCTGAGGATAGTGACCGAGATTATTGGATGACTGCGCAAGAAGCCAAAGCTTATGGAATGATTGACGAAGTACACGAACGTCAGAATTCGTAACTTGGAACTTATTCGCGGGATTCAGGTAACCCCGCGAAATGGAATTGGAACCAAATTGGAAATATGAAAGCGAGTAAGGAGAAGGATAATATTAAGTGTTCGTTTTGCGGCCGAGATAAGCAGGATACTGCCGTTCTTATTGCAGGAATTAACGGACACATTTGCGACAGATGCATAGCTCAGGCATACACAATTGTAAACGAGGAGTTTGCTAGTAAGCAAGACAAAACGTTAAATCAATCGTTGAATGTTCTTAAACCGCAAGAGATAAAAACGTTCTTAAACGATTTTGTAATTGGACAAGATCAGGCCAAGAAAGTACTTGCGGTGGCGGTGTATAATCACTTTAAGAGATTGGTGCAAAAGCCTGAGGATGAGAATGATGATGTTGAAGTTGAAAAGTCAAATATCATTCTTGTTGGACGAACTGGTACTGGAAAAACACTCTTAGCAAGAACGATTGCTAAGATGTTAAATGTGCCGTTCTGCATTGCAGATGCAACAGTTCTTACCGAGAGCGGTTATGTTGGAGAAGACGTGGAAAGCATTCTGAGCAGATTGCTTCAAGCAGCGGATTACGACCAAGCTGCTGCCGAAAAAGGAATTGTATTTATTGATGAAGTTGACAAGATTGCCCGTAAAGGTGATAACGCTTCAATTACACGGGACGTTTCTGGAGAAGGTGTTCAACAAGGATTGCTAAAACTTCTTGAAGGCTCTATTGTGAATGTTCCGCCACAAGGAGGAAGAAAGCACCCTGAGCAGAAAATGGTGCCTATTGACACAAAGAACATCTTGTTTGTTTGTGGAGGGGCTTTTGACGGAATTGAGAAGCTGATTGCTAAGCGATTGAAAAAGCAGACGATTGGCTTTGCATCTCAAGACGATTTGGATGACATTGATGAAGATAATCTACTTCAATACATTTCGGCACAAGACATTAAAGGGTTTGGTTTAATTCCAGAGCTAATTGGTCGATTGCCAGTTGTAACGCATCTTAATCCGTTAGAACCGGCTACACTAAAACGTATTCTTACCGAGCCGAAAAACTCCTTGACAAAGCAGTACAAAAAGCTCTTTAAAATGGATGGAATTGACCTTGAAATTGAAGAAGGTGTACTTGACTTTGTAGTTGAGAAAGCAACTGAGTTCAATTTAGGAGCTCGTGGTTTGCGTTCAATTTGCGAAGCAATTCTAATTGACGCTATGTTCGACCTTCCATCTTCTGATGTAAAGAAACTTACCATCACGCGTAGTTATGCGGAAGAGAAGCTATCTAAATCTACAATGAGTAAACTGAAGGCCGCCTAGGTGGCTTAGTAGTTCTAAAGTCTAAAAGAAAAAGCCAACTCATATATGAGCTGGCTTTTTCTTTTTGCCAAACCGAGTGGAGTATTA
>JBMYXX010000090.1:0-9899 GCA_049608805.1 Flavobacteriales bacterium
ACATAAGAGGAATGTTTTCGCAAGTGCCTGGAGCATCTGGCAGAGTTTACAACATTGCTTTTGGCGAAAGAACAACCATCAACAAGTTGTATTTCGATTTGAAGGATATTGTTGGCTCTAATGTAGATCCAACATATAGAGAACCAAGAAAAGGAGATGTAAGAGATTCCTTAGCCGATATTTCTAAGGCAAAAGCCTACTTAGGCTACGACCCTAAGTTTGATATCCGCTCTGGGTTAGATGTTACCATAAAGTGGTTTCAGGAAAACTACGGCCCAAAGGCTACTCAGTAAAGAAAAGTTCGTTTGCCCGCTGGGCGATGCAACGTCCGTGGTACTCAGAAGCGTCTAGCGTACTGCGCAAATTTGTTCCAGCATAAACTCTACTGTATGCTGCCTCTTCGGCCATCTCAGTAAAAGACGAGTAAATACGTTCATCTAAGTTCAAAATAGCGTAGCTATTGTCCTTAAACTCGGTGTTGTTTCCGTAAAGATTAGCGAAAACCTGCGTTGTGGCGTAAGCCATGGTTCCTCTTAAAGAAGGATATTCGGGTGTTGATGGGTTTCTGATGTAAGCTTCCCAATCTGACGAATTGTTTGCTTGAATAAAGCTGATGGGCCGTGGCCGAAAGTAAGTGTACTTCAACTTGTAGGCAGATATGTACGTGTCTGCCATGGCAATAGAAAGTTGCGCCCAAGCGGTAACCGTTTGTTTGCCATCCAGCATTTGCTGGTCAACTAACTGCTCTAGTACAGACATGTAATGACCAGGAACGGTAAAGGTTCCGGGGCCATCGCTCCAAAACTTGGCAATGTCTTCTTGTTCCGAAACCAAAACTTCACCTGTCTCTACAAGCTCAGTAATGTTGTTCATATATACAGAAAACTCAACAGTAGAAACCTCTTCCGGAATGCCCGGATTGCACAACACATCTAACTCATCAGAATTAAAAGTAAACGGGCGTAAGTTGCCCCAGCATGGTAATTCTGGCGGACTAAAACTTGTTGGCGTTGGTTGCCAATTGTCAGGTTCCGATGGAATGTTAACCGTACAATTTAACACCTCAGCGTATCCATCGCCATCTGCCCAACTGTTAATTGCCGCGCCCATTTCTTCTCCAAGAATTCGAGAGCGGTCAATGGTATTAGGAGCAACACCTTGCACCAAGTAATGCCGTTCATGGTCAAAGTAAGTAGAGCGTATTACAAGCTTAATGTCGTTGGTTGCGGCTTCAAACAAATGCAGCAAAACTGTGCTCATGGCTGCTTCGGCAATAATTCCATAGTTGTAGCTCAGGTTTGTACTGGGTGCAGGTAGTTCATTTAATCCTTCTACCTGCCCAACCAAGCTGTGCATACTTGTATCACTTAAGGCAAAGCCCTCATAGTAAGCAATGCTGGAATAAGCCAATATCCTCGAAGCTTCTGCTCCTGTTGTATTGGTGGCTCTAATTACAGGTTTCAACTGCTCCATCCACTCGGTAATTTGAGCAGGAGAGGTGGTGTTTTCTATACCAGTAACGCGTGGCGGACGGTCATCTTTGCACCCGATAGATGCAAATAGCAATGCAAGGATAATTAGGCCAGAATAGCCCGACTTTAAATATGACATCAAACGAAGTTTACACCGTTGAAAGTACCCAATTATCCTTCAGACGAAGTCTCTACTTGGCGGTTCACTTTCTTTATTAAACCACACAATACTCTTCCCGGACCAACCTCGGTAAAAGAGGTAGCGCCATCTCTCAGCATTTGATTAACCGTTTGGGTCCACTTTACAGGAGCGGTAAGCTGCGCGATAAGATTTGACTTAATAATATCCGGATTTGAAACCACTTGACCTGTAACATTCTGGTAAATAGGACAGATTGGTTTACTTACGGTTGTGGCATGAATTGCTTCTTCCAACTCCAGTTTGGCTGGCTCCATTAATGGCGAATGAAACGCTCCGCCAACATTCAGCTTTAGCGCTCTTCTGGCACCTGCCTCCGTTAATTTTTCGCAAGCCATATCAACACCAGCGTTACTGCCAGAAATTACAATTTGTCCGGGGCAGTTGTAGTTGGCTGGCACAACAATTTGGTCAGAAATAGAAGCACATATTGTTGCCACGGCATCATCTTCCATACCCAAAATTGCCGCCATGGTAGAAGGGTTTTCTTCGCAAGCCTTTTGCATGGCATCGGCACGTTTAGCCACCAACTTAAGCCCATCTTCAAAGGTTAAAGCTTGGTTTGCCACTAAGGCAGAAAACTCGCCTAAAGAATGACCGGCAACCATTTCTGGCTTAAAATCTTCTAACGTTAACGCCCTAATTACCGAGTGTAGATAAACGGCAGGCTGCGTAACCTTGGTTTCCTTCAAGTCATTGTCAGAACCATTAAACATGATTTCTGTAATGGAGAATCCCAGCGTTTTATCCGCTTTGTCAAAGTAAGCCTTGGCTTCCTCAGAGCTATCGTAAAGCTCTTTTCCCATGCCTACAAACTGCGCTCCCTGTCCTGGAAATACGTATGCTTTCATTCGGTTTGGTTCAATCTCCGTAGTATTCTACGTAGTTATTTTCGGTTTCTACCAGTTTAATGCAATGTAACGTGCCGCTTTTGGCAGCAATTAATGGCGCAAGAATTTTCCAGAATTCCATCGCTAAGATTTCTGTCGATGGAAACTTTCCTTTCATAAAATCAACATCAAGATTAAGGTTCTTGTGGTCAACCTTCTCAATCACCTCATCCTTAACAATTTGGCTTAAGTCTTTAAGGTTGATGACAAATCCCGTGTTTGGATTAACCTCGCCTTTTACCGTTACAATAAGTTCAAAGTTGTGGCCGTGCCAATTGGCATTGGCGCACTTGCCAAAAACTTCATCGTTTTTCTCAACGCTCCAGCTTTCGTTGTAAAGCTTGTGGGCAGCGTTAAATCGTTCTCTTCTTGTTATATAAACCATCGTACTTAAAACGGGGCGCAAAGATAGAATCATTTACAGCAGATTTGTACCGAATGATAACTTTGAAGCATGCCAACTTTAGCATCTAATATATTGCTTGTTGCGGCCACAAAGGCCGAAATGCCAACCACAGTTAACCCCAAGGTTGATATGTTGGTAACCGGGGTTGGAATGGTGGCTACAACACACGTGTTAACCAAAGAACTCAGTAAAAAACAATACGATTTAGTTGTTGATGTAGGTATTGGCGGAAGTTTTAACCCTGCCATTAAGATTGGAGATGTGGTGCAAGTAACCGCAGATAGGCTGGTAGAACTTGGGGTTGAGGATAACGGAAAGTTTGTTCCTGCACATGAGATGGATTTGGTTAATGCCGATGAGTTGATGTTTGAAACCGAGTTGACGGTTAGCAACCTCACCAAGGCCAACGGAATTACGGTAAACACCGTTCACGGAACGCAAGAAACCATTGCGGCTGTGGTAAAGCAGTTTAATCCAGATGTAGAAACAATGGAAGGTGCGGCTGTGGCCTACGTTTGCCAGCAATTTGATGTTCCTTGGGTTCAGATAAGAGCCATTTCTAATAGAGTTGAGCCGCGTAATAGAGCCGCGTGGAACATAAACTTGGCCATTAAAAACCTACAAGAAAGCGTAAACACCTTTTTAGACGCATTGCTAAAATGAAGCAAAAACTGACACTAGGCTTTTCTCCTTGCCCTAACGACACGTTTATTTTTGATGGCTTGGTTAATGGTAGAATTGACCTTGGCGAGATAGAACTTGAAGTTGTTTTGGCAGATGTTGAAGAACTGAACCGAATGGCGCTTGAGGGGAAATTAGACATCACCAAAATCAGTTACAACGCTTTTGCTCATGTACATAATAGGTATCAGTTGCTGAACGCTGGCAGTGCCTTGGGTAACAAGTGCGGTCCCTTACTTATTGCCAAATCTCCGCTTTCTGAAAGTGAGCTAAACGCGGCTACCATTGCTATTCCCGGGCAAAATACTACTGCCAACTTTCTTATGTCTTATGCCTATCCGAATGCGCAAAACAAGAAAGAAGTTCTTTTCTCAGATATAGAAAAAGCTGTTTTAAATGATGAGGTAGATGCCGGTGTAATCATTCACGAAAACAGGTTTACCTACCAAGACAAAGGCTTGGTTAAAATTGCTGATTTAGGAGAAGTATGGGAACGCCAAACGGGATTCCCAATTCCGCTTGGAGGCATTGCCATAAGCAGAAGGTTAAAGCCTCAGTTGAGAAGACAGTTTGATGCGTTGCTGCACCAAAGTGTGCAGTTTGCATTTGACAATCCTACAGCTTCTACAGAGTATGTAAGGTGCTACGCACAAGAAATGGACGAAGACGTAATGCGTGCGCACATAGCGTTGTATGTTAATCAGTATTCGCTAGACTTGGGCGCAGAAGGCAAGGCTGCCATTGCTAAAATGTACCAAGTAGGTAAGCAATTTGGTATGGCTGCTGTTGAGGATTCGGTGTTTGTTTAAAGAGAAAAGCCTCCCGTTGGGAGGCTTTCGTATTCTAAAATGTGCGTTTAACTCTACTGTGTAAAGTTGAAGACTTCACCATCAATTTCAATGGTTGCTTGTTTGTCGCAATCTCCTTCTCCGTAGTCAATGCTTCCATCGTTGAAATTCGCTGGAGAAATCATCATAATTCCGTCTGTAATGTATTGGCATGCAGTTGGTAGAATTAAAGATTGAGTTACCTCTAGCGTAAACGGGTGCGTGTTAGAATCGTTTCCAGAAGCTGTTGCACGAATCGCAAAAATGTCATCGTTAAGCCCGGCCATGCCAAGTGTGCCGCCAACAGTATCGGTGGTAAAGTTGGTTGTGTCTCCTTCTAACCAAGTTCTATCAATTGCGGCTTCCCATAGTACTTCTTGTGTTCCCCAAGAAAGAACGCCATTGGTAATTACTTCGGAGAAAATTGGGTTTCCATCACCATCAGTACCTGTGTTTGAAATAGAATCTTTACCAGCAACAGCATATTGTCCTTTAGTAAACTCATCAAACGAAACTTCAATATTGGTTCCTTCGGTTCTAAAGTTGCCATCAAACATGGCAACAATTTTACCGCTTCTAACTACGCCATCAGGTCCCATGGATTCGGTTCCGTAGTCAATGGTTAACGTTTTTGGAAAGCTTGTGCCAATGGGCTCTAACGTAACAGTTGCGTCAACAGAACCTTGCAGATTCCATGAGCCATTTGCCATTTCATCTAAAGCCATTTCTGAACTCACCGCCTTGTTAATCTCAGTAAAAACATCGTTGTAAGTTGAAAACGCCAATGAACTATTGCTAGCTGCTTTAATGTTTTGATGAACAAACTTTTTGCAGCCTGTAAAAACCAAAAGAGAAATGGCAATTGCTGTTGAAATTGGGAGAATGAGGTTTCTGTTCATTGTACTGCTTTGTTGAATTGTTAGCAAAGAAAGCGATTTAAGCTTTTTCGTAGGTGTTGAATGTGAAAGCGTATTTATGTTTTTCGTCTATGGAATGTGGAGTGCTTTCAATCTCTTTCCATTCTGGTCCCAGCTCAGGAAAATGACGGTCGCCTTCAAATTTGTGGTGTATTCTGGTTAGATAAACCTTGTCGGCAATTGGCAATGCCAGCCTGTAAATCTGCTCTCCTCCAACAATAAAAGGGTTTTCATCTGTCTTGGCGGCTTCGGTAAGCGCATCGTCTAAAGAGTGCACCACAACACAGCCTTCTTGTTGGTAAGTTGTGTCTCTTGTAATAATGATGTTAACGCGTTTAGGCAGCGGCTTTCCTACAGATTCAAACGTTCTTCGCCCCATAATAATGGTATGACCGCTAGTCATGTTCTTAAAGAATTTTAGGTCGTCTGGCAGGTGCCAAATAAGATCGTTGTCTTTGCCAATGGTGTTGTCTTCATCGGCTGCTACAATCATGCTAATCATACGGCAATTGGGGCTTTAATTCCTGGGTGTGGGTCGTAGTTTTTTAACTCAAAGTCTTCGTACTTAAAGTCAAACAAGTCCTTTACATCTGGATTGACTTTCATTGTTGGAAGCGGTCTGAAATCTCTGCTTAGTTGCTTTTCTACTTGCTCAAAATGGTTGGAGTAAATGTGTGCATCACCAAAGGTGTGAACGAAGTCTCCGGGTTCTAGATCGCAAACCTGAGCAAGCATAACTGTGAGCAGCGCATAAGAAGCTATGTTGAAAGGAACGCCCAAGAAAATATCTGCGCTACGCTGATAAAGCTGACATGAAAGTTTTCCATCCGCAACATAAAATTGGAACATGGTGTGGCACGGAGGCAGAGCCATGTTTTCTACTTCTGCAACGTTCCAAGCGTTTACAATATGTCTTCTAGAATCGGGATTGTTTTTGAGGCTATGTACAAGCTTTTCAATTTGGTCAATTGTTTGGCCATTGGCAGTTGGCCAAGAGCGCCATTGAACACCGTAAACAGGTCCAAGCTCTCCGTTTTCATCGGCCCATTCATCCCAGATAGAAACACCATTATCTTTTAAATACTTGATGTTGCTGTCTCCTTTTAAAAACCATAGAAGCTCATGAATGATGGAGCGGAGGTGCAGCTTTTTGGTGGTAACAACGGGAAAGCCTTCGCTTAAATTGAACCGCATTTGATATCCGAAAACGCTTTTGGTTCCGGTTCCGGTTCTGTCGCTTTTTGTTGTGCCATTCTGCATTACATGGCGCATCAAATCATGATACTGTTTCATTTACTGTTCCTTAAAAATGGTTCGGGCACGGAAAGTTCCGTTTGCCAGGTCTAGATGGTTGCCGTTTTGGTTAAACACTCGGCAGTTAAAAGTTCCAGCGGTCTTTGCGCCAAAGAGTTCATTACTAGAATCTTCGTGCGCTGTAATTTCAAAACTTGCTGAGCTTTCTTGTGCTCCAATTTTGGCATCGCTCGTCCAGACAGTACTATCGCCATCTACATACTCAATTACAACTCCGTTAATACCTCCGGTTACGCTATCCTCAATTGCAGAACCGTAGTTGTAATTGCCCACGGAAAAAAGCTGGTAGCTTTCTGCATAGGTTGGCACAATTGAGTCTTCTTTTACTTCAACCCGCTGAATTTTAACGATGTTTTTTCCAAAGGAAATATCATCAGTTGCCGTGGAGTATAACGTAAACTCGCTGTGTATTGGGCCAACATTATCTGCATAAGAAACTCGGCCGGGGCCATTGCCATAGCCGTTTACGCCATTTTCAAACCGAGTTTCGGTACCGTTTATGGTAAACTGAACAAAGAAATCGTAGTCTTCCGCTGGCGGGAATTCACCTTCAGAATTACAACTGGCAATTACCAGCGCAATAGAAACCGCCAATAGCCCAAGAATGTTGATTCGTTGCATAGCTCAAAGATACGCCAGTTGATGCGCGGTTTGAACTTGAATCGTTAGGGTTGTATCAACAAGTTTTCCTCAATTGCAGTACAGCGTCATGCGGATTGGCAAGTGGTCTGAGTAACCGCCATAATAGTTGGGTCCGCCATAGGTTTTGCTAGGCGATGGCTCTCCTTCTTTTGGGAAGTAGAGCATCCAGTCTTCTTTGAAAACAACAACATTAGAGTCTGATGCAGCACAACCTTTTTGGCTGTAAAGCAAACCGTCTGAAACAATGAATTGATCTAGCATTCCCCATTCGCCACGGTAGTTGTAGGTGCCAATACCGTCTTCGTGAAAACGGTGCGTGAGGTTGGTGAGCTGATGATTTGCTCCAGGTTCACAATTCATCACTTCTGTCATAGAATTGTTGTTTGGGTAATCGTTAAAATCTCCCATGGAGATGATTTTAGCGTCTTTATTTACCAGAAGAATTGAATCGATTTTAGTTCTGAGAACGGTTGCTGCTTGCAATCTTTTAGGCTCGCTGGCTTCTTGCCCACCTCTTCGGGATGGCCAATGGTTTACGAAGAAATGTAGCGTGTCTTCGCATGAAAGCATTTTGGCGTAAAGAATATCTCGTGTCTTTTTTTCTGGGTCAAATGAGAATGAAACGGGAATAGCTTCGTGATGTAATTCTGATAGCACCTCAGAATCATAAGCGAGAGATACATCTATGCCTCTAAAATCTGGGCTTTGCTCGTGGATTACCTTGAATTTTCTGTTGCCCAGAGAATCTGTTTTGAAGAGATCTTCAACCACTTGCCTGTTCTCCACTTCGCAAATGCCAATAACTTCTGGTAAGCCATCTTCAGAAATTTCGGTTAAGACTTTAGCTAGGTCAACCAGCTTTTTGTTGTACCGTTCTTGTGTCCACTTTTTTACGCTGTCTGGCAGAAAATGGTCGTCCCAAATTTCTGGGTCCTCAATTGTGTCGAAGAGGTTTTCTACGTTGTAAAAAACTACTTCAACAGGTGGATGATTATTCTTTTTAGAACCGACTACGAAGTAGAGTAGTCCGAGAATAATGGCAACAACTAGTATTGCTATTAAGGGCTTTTTCATGCAGGTAATTTCGATGACGCAAATGTATGAAGTTAGCTAGGCCCTTCGACTGGGCTCAGGGTAAACGTGAGGGATATAAGCGGTATCCTTTTTTCGAACCCTGAGGCACTCGGAGGGTGTTGGAAAAAGATTTAGCGTCCCGATAGCTATCGGGAAGCCCGGCCCCGTGCTTTAGACTTCGGGAATCTCCGCCTACGCCACCGCGCGGACACGCCCAAACAGTCCACTCAGCCTACACCCAAAAAGTTTTGGCACGCCAATTGGTTTATGCTACTCGAACCTTTAAAACTAAAAGCCATGAAAACTTTTACAACAACACTAGCGCTTGTCTTAACAGCTACTGTAATGATGGCGTTTCCGAGAGGGTCACGATTAACAATTGAGGTTATGGGCCACCGTGCCAATACGTTGATAGTTATTGATGGTCAGAAGTACAACGCAATGAACAACATTGTTGAACTAAGCGGATTGCAACCTGGAAAATATCCGGTTAAAGTTTTACGACCAACCCATTGGGGAGACCACGGGGTGGTGTTTACAGGAATGATTAAAGTTCCGCACCGTTCTGATGTAACTGCTTTAATTACGCGAAGAGGGATGAAGGTGAACGCTGTGCCTTTAGCTCATCATGGAGGTAGCTACTGGGACAATAGCCACGGCAACGGACACGGAGGGCACCACACTCCAAACGCAAATGGAAATGGCGGTTTTGTTAGTCTTTTACCGCACCATGAACCAGTTGTAGAGCCAATTGTTTGTGCACCTGCAATGATTGGAATGCACCCAGATGTTTTTGCAAGCGCTTTGCGAAGCATTGAACTTCAAACGTTTGATTCTGACCAGATTCGAGTTGCAAAACAGATAATCCGCAGAAACGGAGCATCTTCTCATCAAATAGCACAGATAATGGATTTGATGAGTTTTGAATCTAGTCGATTGAAGATTGCCAAATTCGGTTACGAGTTTGTTGGAGACCCAAACAACTACCACATTGTAAACGATGTGTTCTGGTTCTCAAGCAGTATCCGCGAGTTGGATCGTTACATCAATCGGTACTAGTTCCGTCATTGCGAGTGAGTCCCGATAACTATTGGGACGAACGTGGCAATCTCTCGCTTAACTAACAGATTACTTCGTCCTCCGTCCTCGTAATGACGAACCCTAAAAGTCCCGGCCTTGGTCGGGACTTTTTTTGTATTCCAAAACCTTGTCGCGCTTATTCTTGTGTAAGTAATTGAGAATAATCTTCCGCGTATCTGGGTTGTCGTTTTGCTTGCGGATGTTTTCTAGAAGAAGCTCTAGCGGTTGATTGGCTTCATCTTTTTCTACAAAACCATAGCCAACATATTTACCATCCTCAATCTGAACTAAAGAATACTCTTCTTGCGTTCTTCCAGTGCCAATAACCAACGTGTTGTTTATGATCATACCGAGGGATTTTTTGGCCTCATTCATCCTAGAATTATACTGCTCAGCA